>NZ_WWFY01000048.1:0-3149 GCF_009864975.1 Pseudonocardia sp. SID8383 | reverse complement strand
GGGCGTCGAACCGGGCTGGGTCGCCGCAGCCGGGGCCGCGGTGCTGGCGGTGCGGGCGCTGGTGCGGCGCGAGACCGGGCCGCTGCGCCTGGTCGCCGCGGCCTCCCCCGGGTTCTGCCTGTTCGTGCTGGCCCTGGGCGTGGTCGTCGCCGGGATCGGTGCGCAGGGGCTGTCGGGCTGGATCGGTGCGCTGCTGCCCGCCACCCCGGACCTGACCGGGCTGCTGGTCACCGCGGCCGTCGCGGCGGTGCTGGCGAACGTGGTGAACAACCTGCCCGCGACGCTGGTGCTGCTCACCGCACTCGGCCCGGCCGCGCACCCCGGCCTGGTGCTGGCGATGCTGCTGGGCGTCAACATCGGGCCGAACCTGACCTACGCCGGGTCGCTCGCGACGCTGCTGTGGCGGCGTATCGCCACCGGTTACGGCGACCCGCCGCAGCTCGGCACGTTCCTGCGCCTGGGGGTGCTCACCGTCCCGCTGGGCCTGCTCGCCGCGACGACCGCGCTCTGGGCCGGGCTCGCGGTGCTTCCCCGGTAGCGGCACGGCCCGGACGGCACGACGGCCCCACCCGGAAGGGGCGGGGCCGGTCGCGGACGGTGGGCAGGGATCAGAACTCGTGGGCCATGTCGTGGCCGAGGTCGGTGTCCGGGTCCATCTCGCGGGCCGGGACACCCATCGGGCGTGAGCTGCCGCGCCGCTGCTGGGGCAGCCGCGCGATCACCTTCATCTCGTGTGCCAGGTCGTAGCCGTAGTCGTGCTCGTGGATCTGCGACATCGCTGTCCTCACCGTCTCCCTGTTCCCCGCCGACACCGAGACTGTCGTTCACGCTCCGTAGGTTGACCACCCCGTACGGTGCACACGAAGCATCGCTCAGGTGAGGAAGGGGGACAACTGTCCGGAGTCGACACCGCCCGAACGGGGCAGGACGGTATCGATCCAGCAGGCGGTGACGGGCCGGTGACTACCGGAGGTCGTCCAGGTAGGACGTCTCGTTGACCAGACGCACCGAGGCGCCCCCGTCGGGGTAGAAGTCGGCGATGTTGAGGCAGGCCAGGTCCAGGTGCATGCGGTAGAGCACCTCGTCGCCGGCGCCGAGCGCGGTGCGCAGCAGCATCTTGATCGGCGTGACGTGGCTGACCAGGACCACCGTCCGACCGGCGAACTCCTCGACGATCCGGGCCCGCTCGGCCTCGACCCGCTCCCCCACCGCGCGGAAGCTCTCGCCGCCCGGCGGTTCGACGTCGGCGGATCCGAGCCAGCGGCCGTGCAGCTCGGGGTCGCGCTCGCGGGCCTCGGTGAAGGTGAGACCCTCCCAGCCACCGAAGTCGGTCTCGATCAGGCGGTCGCGGACCTCGAGGTCGGCCCCGGTCGTCTCGGCGACGGCGGCCGCGGTCTGGCGGGCCCGGCGCAGCGGCGAGGACAGCACCACGGCCGGTTCGACGCCCTGGCCCGACAGCCGGGTCGCCAGCGCGCGGGCCGCGGCGGCGGCCTGCTTCTGGCCCAGCTCGGTCAGCTCGGGATCGCCGTGGCCGGAGTAGCGGCGCTCGACCGACAGCTCGGTCTGGCCGTGGCGCAGCAGGATCAGCCGCGTCGGGGAGCCCGTCTGCCCGGTCCACGCGGCCGCGGCGGCCGCGGAGTCCGTCGACGCGGTCGCGTTCGCGGGCGGCTTCGGCGCCGGTCCCACCGCGCCGGACGGGTCCAGGCTGGGGTTCGACTCCCCGTCCATCGCCCGGTTGGCGAGCGCGTCGGCGCGGGCGTTGTCCTTGCGCGGGATCCACACGAAGGTGACCGCGTCGAAGCCCGCGGCCAGCTCGCGGGCGGTGTCGGCGAGCTCCTGCAGCGGCGGGTGCTTGATCTTCCAGCGCCCGCTCATCTGCTCGACGACGAGCTTGGAGTCCATCCGCGCCTCGACCTCGGTGGCCCCCAGGTCGCGGGCGGCCCTCAGCCCGGCGATCAGGCCGCGGTACTCGGCGACGTTGTTGGTGGTGGTCCCGAGGCCGTCGTAGACCTCACCGAGCACCTGGCGTGCGCCGGCGTCGAGCACGACCGCGCCGTAGCCGGCGGGCCCGGGGTTGCCGCGGGAGCCGCCGTCCGCCTCGACGACCAGCCTCACCTGCCACGCACCAGGATCGCGCCGCACTCCTCGCAGTGGACGACCTCGTCGGCGGCCGCCGTGCGGACCTGCCCGAGGAAGGTCCGGTCGAGCTCGAGCCGGCACGCGCCGCAGCGGGACTCGCGCAGCTGTCCGGCCGCGACCCGGCCGCCGGCGCGGATGCGCTCGTAGTCGGCGAGCAGGTCCGCGGGCAACGCGGCGACGACCTCGGTGCGGGCGCGGTCGCGCCCGGCGCGGGTGGCGTCGATGTCGCCCTCGGCGGACTCGCGCTTCGCGGTCACCTCGCCGAGGGCGGTCTCGGCCTCGGCCAGCTCGCCGCGGGCGTGGTCGAGCTCGATCCCGACGGCCTCGCGCTCCTCCATGATCCCCAGCTGCTCGTCCTCCAGGACGCCCTGGCGGCGGGCGAGGGTGTCGAGTTCGTGCTGCAGCTCGGTGGCCTGCTTCGCGGAGATGCCCGAGCCGGCGAGCAGGGTGTGGTCGCGCTCGGTGCGGGCCCGGACACCGTCGATGTCGCGTTCGAGCCGGGCGATGTCGCGGTCGAGGTCACCGGCGCGGGTCTCGGCGCGGACCAGGGCGTCGCGCGCCGCACGGACCCGCTGCTCGGCCTCGTCCAGCTGCGCGAGTTCGGGCAGCGTCGAGCGCCGGTGGGTGAGCCGGCCGATCTCGGCGTCCACCTCGGCCAGCGTCACCAGCTTCGCCTGCGCGGTGGGATCGGCCTTCATGCACTCGCCTCCGGTTGTCCTGCTGTCGTGTCGGATCCGCTGCTCGGGGCGGCGGTGGTCCAGGGGTCGGTACGGGCCCGCGAGACCGCGACCGAGACGCTACCTGCGAGGGCCTCGGCCACGACCCCGGCCGCCTGCCCGCACCACGGCCACTCCGAGGCCCAGTGGGCGACGTCGACCAGCGCGGGGGTCGGGCCGCCGGGGCCGGTCCCGGCGAGCGCGTGCTCGGACGCGGGGTGGTGGCGCAGGTCGGCGGTGACGAACGCGTCGACGCCGGCCCGGGCGGCCGAGTCCAGGGCCGAGTCCCCGGCG
>NZ_WWFY01000477.1:0-205 GCF_009864975.1 Pseudonocardia sp. SID8383 | reverse complement strand
CGGCGAGCAGCACGGCGCGGGCCCGCCCTGCCCGGGCGGCGTCGAGGTCGCGGAGCAGACCGGCGAGCTCGTCCGCGAGGCCCACCAGTTCGTCCGGGTCCGGGCCGGGCGCGCCGTCCCCGTGGGTGGCTCCCGCGGTCATGGAGCGCATCGTGGCACGGGCCACCGACACTCCCGGGGGCGCGACGGCGGCACCCGCCCGTCC
>NZ_WWFY01000476.1:0-1014 GCF_009864975.1 Pseudonocardia sp. SID8383 | reverse complement strand
CGGCTCGCGTCCCGCGGCGGCCGCGAGGGCCCGCAGGTCGTGGTAGGGCACCCCCGGCGGGACGGCGGCCGGGTCGGACGCGTGGCGCACGATCGCCGACCACGGGTGCAGCGCGGGATGGCGGATCACCGGCCAGCGGACGACGACCGCCCCCGGCGCCAGCCCGGCGGCGACCTGGGCGGTGCCCAGGGGGAGGTCGCGGTAGTCGTCGCGGACCGGCTGGGACGCCAGCAGCCGGGTCCGGGACAGCAGCCGGCGCAGGTGGGGCAGGTCGTCGGCGGTGAGCTCGTGCACCGGCGGGATGCGCACGGGGGTGACCGGCAGGCCGTCGACGCCGGCGAGCAGCACCCGGACCGACTCGGCCTGGCAGTTGCCCCACACCAGGGCGAGCGGTCCCGGCGGCGGCGCCTCGAGGCCGTAGAGGACGCCGTAGTGGCGGCGGCGCGGATCGGTCACCCGGTCATCGTGGCCCGTGCGGTTGATCCGCGCCCGGACGGGCATCCCGGGGGACCCGAGGAGAGGAGCCGTCGCGTGCGCGTGGCGTCCGTGCCCACCGCCCATCCCTACGTGGCATCGCTGCACCACCCCGAGGTGGTCCGGCTCCCGGACCCGCCGGTCCCGGGCGCGCGTCCGGGGGTGTGGTGGCCCTCGCCGTGGCTCGACGCCGACCACCTGCGTGCGCACGCCGCGGACGTCGACCTGCTGCACGTCCACTTCGGCTTCGACGACCGCACCCCCGACCAGCTGCGCGCACTCGTCGCGGCACTGGGGGAGACGGGTGTCCCGCTGGTGCTGACCGTGCACGACCTGCGCAACCCGCACCACGCCGACCCCGCGCCGCACGCCGCGGCCCTCGACGTGCTGGTACCGGCCGCCGCCGGGCTCGTCACGCTGACCCCGGGGGCCGCCGCGCGGATCCGGGAACGCTGGGGACGCGAGGCGCTGGTGCTGGGGCACCCGGCCGTCGTCGGGCCGGAGTGGCTGCGCCGTCCCCGGCCCCGCCGCGCCGACGGG
>NZ_WWFY01000475.1:0-5625 GCF_009864975.1 Pseudonocardia sp. SID8383 | reverse complement strand
CAGGCCAGCACCCGCGGCGCCGCACGCCTGCCCCGGCCCGCGGCGGCCGCCGCGGCGGCGACGGCCGCATCGACCCCGGTGAGCACGTCGGGCGTGGTGGGGTGTTCGGCGAACCCCGCCGGGGTCCCGTCGGGCAGCACCAGCACGGCCTTGGTCCAGCAGGAGCCGACGTCGAGGCAGACCGCGGGCGAGTGCGGGTCGTCCGGCGACGCGTCGGTCATGGACGGCGAGCGTACTGAGGTCGGGCGGTCACAGGGAGTGTCCGCGGAAGATCCGTTGCGACCCGTACCTGCCCGAGAGGTGGGTGATCGCGGTCACGTCCGCCGGTAGGTTGACCGACGTGCTCGGACTGATGCAGGACCGCCCGCTGACCCTGCCGCACGTGTTCCACCGCGCGGAGCAGCTGTTCGCGCGCAAACGGATGGTGACCGCTCGGCCGGACGGCACCGAGGACGTCGTCACGGTGGCCCGGTGGGCCGAACGGGTACGGCGGCTCGCGACCGTCCTGGACACCCTGGGCGTCTCCGCGGACGGCCGCGTCGGCACGTTCTGCTGGAACACCTCCCGGCACCTGGAGCTCTACCTCGCCGCCCCGTGCACCGGCCGGGTGCTGCACACGCTCAACATCCGGCTGCACCCCGACCAGCTCGTCTACGTCGCCGAGCACGCCGGCGACGAGGTCGTCTTCGTCGACCGGTCCCTGCTGCCGCTGTTCTGGCCGCACGTCGACCGGCTGCCCGGCGTCGCGCACGTGGTGGTGCTCGACGACGGCGCCGACGTCGCGGTCCCCGACGACCCGCGGATCCGGTCCTACGAGGAGCTCCTGGCCGCGGCCGAGCCGTACACGGGCCGGTTCGTCGTCGACGACGAGCACACCGCCGCCGCGATGTGCTACACGTCCGGGACCACCGGGAACCCGAAGGGCGTGGTCTACAGCCACCGCTCGACGATGCTGCACTCGCTCGTCACGCTGATCGCCGACGGTCCCGCGCTGGCCGAGCGCGACGTCGTCATGCCGGTGGTGCCGATGTTCCATGCGAACGCCTGGGGCCTGCCCTACGGCTGTCTGCTCGCGGGCACCGACCTGGTCTTCCCCGGCCCGGACCTGTCCCCCGCCGCCGTCGTCGATCTCGTCGAGCGGCACCGGGTCACCGTCACCGGCGGGGTCCCGACGATCTGGATGAACGTCCTGCCGCTGCTCGGCGACCACGACCTGTCGTCGCTGCGCACGATCTTCTGCGGCGGCTCGGCGGTCCCGAAGGCGCTGTGTGAGGAGTACCGCGTCCGGCTCGGGGTGCCGCTGCTGCACATCTGGGGCATGACCGAGACCTCCCCGATCGGCACGATGGGCGTGCTCGGCTCGCACCTCGACGGCGCCTCCGACGACGAGCTCGCCGCCGCCCGCGTCCGCCAGGGCAGGCCGATGCCGCTGGTGGAGATGCGGATCGTCGACCCCGAGACCGGTGAGGAGATGCCCTGGGACGACCACGCCACCGGTGAGGTGCAGGCGTCGGGGCCGTGGATCGCGAAGGAGTACTACCGCGGTGAGGGCGGCGGCGCCCAGTTCACCGACGACGGCAGGCTGCGCACCGGCGACGTCGCCACCGTCGACCCGTACGGCTCGTTCCGGCTGGTCGACCGCACCAAGGACCTGATCAAGTCCGGCGGCGAGTGGATCGGCACCGTCGAGCTGGAGAACGAGATCATGGCGCACCCGAAGGTGGCCGAGGCCGCGGTGATCGGCGTCGCGCACCCGCGGTGGGTGGAGCGGCCGCTGGCCTGCGTCGTCGTCGAGGACGGGGAGTCCCTCACCCTCGACGAGCTGCGGGAGTTCCTCGCCGACCGGGTCGCGAAATGGTGGCTCCCCGACGCCCTGGAACTGGTCGACGAGGTGCCGAAGACCAGCGTCGGCAAGTTCTCCAAGAAGACCCTGCGCGAGCGGTTCGCCGGGTACGCCCTGCCGAACGCATGATCACCGGTACCTGAGCGCTGCCCGGCCGCGCCGTGACACCGGTCAGGTACCGGTCGATCCGTGTCGGGGGCCGTCTCAGTCCGAGGAGGTCGCCTGGGCGGGGAGGTCGCCGCGCTCGCGGCGGCCGAGGATCGAGTTCTTCCGCGAGTACGCGAAGTACACGATCACGCCGATGACCATCCAGATGACGAACCGCAGCCAGGTCTCGACCGACAGGTTCAGCATCAGCCACACGCAGGCGAGCACGGCCAGGATCGGCACGAGCGGCACCAGCGGGGTGCGGAAGCCGCGCGGCAGGTCGGGCCGGGTCCGGCGCAGGATCACGACGCCGATCGAGACCAGCACGAAGGCGAACAGCGTGCCGATGTTGACCATCTGCTCGAGGTCCTGGGCCGGGAAGAACGTCGCGACCAGGGCGATCACGACGCCGATCAGCCAGGTGGCCCGGCCCGGGGTGCCGAAGCGGTTGGTCTTCGCCAGCGCGGTCGGCAGCAGCCCGTCGCGCGACATCGCGAAGATGACGCGGATCTGGCCGAGCATCAGCACCATGACGACCGTGGTGAGTCCGAGCAGCGCGCCGACGGCGATGATCGTCGCCGCCCAGTTGATGCCGAGCGAGGCGAACGCCGTGGCCAGCGTGGCGCGGGTGCCGTCGGGCTTCGTGGCCAGATCGGTGTAGGGCACCATGCCGGTGATCACCAGCGCGACGGCGACGTAGAGCACGGTGACGATCGCGAGCGAGCCGAGGATGCCGCGGGGCAGCGCCTTCGACGGGTTCCTGGTCTCCTCCGCGGTCGTGGCGACGGCGTCGAAGCCGATGAAGGCGAAGAACACGATCGCGGCGGCGGCGAACACGCCGTAGACGCCGAAGACGCTCGACGAGGCGCCCCCGAAGAACGACAGCAGTGACTGCTGGATGCCGGTGCCCGTCTCGACGGTGCCGGGTGTGGGCTCCGGGACGAACGGGGTGTAGTTCGCCGCGTTGATGAAGAAGGCGCCCAGGATGATCACGAACAGCACGATCGCGACCTTGATCGTGGTGATCACCAGGCTGACCCGGCTGGACAGCTTCGTGCCGCGGTAGAGCAGGAACGCCAGGACGACGACGAGCAACAGCGCGCCCCAGTCGAAGGAGAAGAAGCTCCCCAGCTCGAACGAGGTCGACACCTCGATGCCGATCAGGCCGAGGGTCTGGGCGAGGTACTCCGACCAGCCCTTCGACACGTAGGCCGAGCCGACCGCGAACTCCAGGACCAGGTCCCAGCCGATGATCCAGGCGATGAACTCGCCCAGGGTGGCGTAGGAGAAGGTGTAGGCGCTGCCGGCGACCGGCACCGTGGAGGCGAACTCCGCGTAGCAGAGGGCGGCCAGACCGCACGCCACCGCGGCCAGCACGAACGACAGCGACACCGCGGGTCCCGCGATGTTGCCGGCCGTGCTGGCGGCGAGGGTGAAGATGCCGGCGCCGATGACCACCGCGACCCCGAAGACGATCAGGTCGATCGTCCCCAGGTCCTTCTTCAGCCGGGTGTCCGGTTCGTCGGTGTCCCGGATGGATTGCTCGACCGTCTTGGTGCGGAACATGCCGCCACCACGGCTCGTGACCGTCATGAGCGGTGAAACTACGTCCGCGATGCGGTCTGCGTCACGCCATGCAACGCGGATTTGAGGTCACGATGCGGTTGCGCAACGACACGCCCGGCCTCAGACGGTCCCGCGCTCCAGCCCGTGGGCCTGCGCGACCTCCTCGGAGAGGAGCACGCCGTGATGGGTCGACAGGCCCGCGGCGAGGTGCGGGTCGGCCTCGGTCGCGGCCCGCCAGCCCTGGTCGGCCAGGCGCAGCACGTGGGGCAGCGTCGCGTTGGTGAGGGCGCGGGTCGAGGTGTGCGGCACCGCACCGGGCATGTTCGCGACGCAGTAGAAGACGGTGTCGTGCACCCGGTAGGTCGGGTCGGCGTGGGTGGTGGGCCGCGAGTCCTCGAAGCATCCGCCCTGGTCGATCGCGATGTCGACGAGTACGGCGCCGGGCCGCATCTGGGAGACGAGCTCGTTCGACACCAGGGTCGGCGCCTTGGCCCCGGGCAGCAGGACCGCGCCGATCACCAGGTCGGCACCGGTCACCGCCTCGCGCACGGACAGCGCGGTGGAGTACTGGGTGCGCACGGCACCGGCGTACTGCTCGTCGATCACGCGGAGCTTGTCCACGTCGACGTCGAGCACGGTCAGCGTCGCGCGCATGCCGGCGGCGATGGCGATGGCGTTCGCCCCCGCGACCCCGGCACCGAGCACGACGACGTCGGCGCCCGGCGCGCCCGGGACGCCGCCCAGGAGCATGCCGCGCCCGCCCGCCGAGCGCATGAGGTGGTAGCCGCCGGCCTGCGGGGCGAGCCGGCCCGCGACCTCGCTCATCGGGGCGAGCAGCGGCAGCCGGCCACGGGAGTCGGTGACGGTCTCGTAGGCGATGGAGGTCGTCCCCGCCGACAGCAGCGCGTCGGTGCAGGCGCGCGACGCGGCCAGGTGCAGGTAGGTGAACAGCGTCAGGTCCGGGCGCAGGTGGCCGTACTCCGAGGGGATCGGCTCCTTCACCTTGAGCAGCAGCTCGGCCGAGCCCCAGACCTCGGCGGTGTCGGACACGACTTGCGCCCCGGCCCCCTTGAAGTCGGCGTCGGAGATCGCGGACCCGGCGCCGGCGTCGTGCTCGACGACGACCTCGTGCCCCCGCCCGACGAGCTCGTGCACCCCGGCGGGCGTGAGCGCCACCCGGAACTCGTTGTCCTTGGTCTCCTTCGGCACTGCGACGCGCATGTCCTTCTCCTCCACTCGGCCCGCCAACTGCGTCAATGGTGAAGAAACATCGATAGTGTGCCAACAGAACTGAACAAGATTCTCGGAGGGCCTTCGTGAACGATGAATCTTCGGAGCCGCGGCGGATCAGGCCGTCACCGTCGAACCCTGTTCGGCTCGACGGTGTCGACCGGGCCCTGCTGCGCCAGCTGGAACGGGACGCCCGCACACCGAACAACTCACTCGCCGCGGGCGCGGGGATCGCGCCGTCGACGTGCCTCGGCCGCATCCGGGCGCTGCGCGAGCACGGGGTGATCCGCGGCTACCACGCCGACGTCGACCCGGCGGCGACCGGCCACCCCCTGCAGGCCATGATCTCGGTCCGCCTGCAGTCCGACGCCCGCGACCGGCTCGCCGAGTTCGTGACCCGGGTGTCCCGCCGCCCCGAGGTGCGCGACGTCTACTTCCTCGCCGGCGACGACGACTACATGATCCGGGTCGCGACCGCCGACACCGTGGCACTGCGTGACCTGGTCGGGACGCTCAACGCCTGGGCGGAGGTCGCAGGCACCCGGACATCGCTGATCTTCGAGCACCACCGGGCACCCGACACCTACTGAGCCCCGTCGTCGCCGTGGCGGAGCAGGGCGAACGTCGCGTCGGTCAGCTCGCGGAACCGCTCCAGCTCGGCCGCCGACGGCCGTCGCGGCGACGGGCGGGCCGTCGACCCGCGCGAGCAGCCAGGCGTACAGCCCGTCGACGACATCGGTGCCCGGCGCGCGGTCGCGCACCGCTTCTTCTCGGCGGAGGCGGCCGCCGACCCGGTCGCGGTGTTCGCCGAGGCGATGGCCGAGGCCGGGGCGCACGGC
>NZ_WWFY01000474.1:0-840 GCF_009864975.1 Pseudonocardia sp. SID8383 | reverse complement strand
CCGCCGAGGTCCGCGCGGTGTTCCGCGACGCCGGGGTGCGCGGCTGGCTGCACGCCCGCCCGGTCACCGGCGACGGGACGCGCCCGACGGCGCGCGAGGTCGGCGTCGGCGCGCACGTGCCGGTCGTGATGGCCTCGGTCTACAAGGTGTTCGTGCTGGTCGCGTACTGCCGGGCGGTCGACGCCGGCACGATCGACCCGCGGGAGCCCGTCGTCGTCCCGGTGCGGCGCACGCCCGGGATCACCGGGATCTCCGCGCTGGCCGACCCGGTGACGATGAGCTGGCGGGACCTGGTCACCTCGATGGTGACGGCCTCGGACAACGCCGCGGCCGACGTCGTCCACACCCGGGTGGGGCGCGACCGCGTGTCCGCGCTGCCCGCCGAGCTGGGGCTGGGCGGCACCCGGATCCGGGGCGGCACCGACGACGTGTTCGCCGACCTGCTCGCCGACACCGGCACCGACGACGTCGCCGCGGCCTTCGGGGTGCTCGCCGACAACGACGTCCCCGTCGAGACCCGGGCGCTCAGCCCGGTCTACGGCTCCTCCACCACGGCCGCGGACACCACCGCGCTGCTCGGCATGCTCTGGCGCGGCGAGCTCGCCTCGGACGGGTCCACCGCCTTCGCCCGCCGGGTGCTGGGCGCCCAGATCTGGCCGCACCGGCTGCGCGCCGGGTTCCCCGCGGCCGCGCGGGTGGCGGGCAAGACCGGGACGGTCGGCGCGGTCCGCAACGACGTCGGCGTGGTGACCTACCCGGGGGAGCACCCGGTCGCCGTCGCCGTCTACACCCACGCCGCGCGCAGCGATGCCGCCGTCCCGCGGGCGGACGCGGCGATCG
>NZ_WWFY01000473.1:0-888 GCF_009864975.1 Pseudonocardia sp. SID8383 | reverse complement strand
GGGGCTCCAGCTCGGCCTGCGGGTCGCCGACGGCGCGGCGGGCCAGCGCCAGGGCCGCGGCCCGGTCGAACGCCGGGCGGCCCGCGTTCGGGGCGGCGTACTTGCGCACGTAGAAGTCGTCGACGACCTCGGTGACGACGTCGTCGACGTGGTCGACGAACTCGGCGTCCGGGTCGTTGTCCCCGGCCACGCCCAGCCCGGCCAGCATCTGCATGCAGAACTGGTGGGTGGTGGCGATCGTCGCCGCGTCGAACGACGCCGTCGCCGTCGCCAGCCGGGCCCGGCGCCGCTCCAGCTCGGCCGGGTCGGTGGCGGCCAGGTGCGCGACCACGGGGTCTTCCTCCGGCGTCGGCGGGGTGGCGCCGGACTGCACGGCGGCCAGCGCCCGCTCGGTGCCCACCAGCCGCTCCCGGACCCGCTCGCGCAGCTCCTGGGTGGCGTCGCGGCCGAAGGTGACCAGCATCAGCCGGTCCAGGTCCGCGACGCCCTCGGCGACGTAGCGGGTCGCCAGCGCGGCGATCGTGTAGGTCTTGCCCGTCCCCGCGCTCGCCTCCAGCACGACGGTGCCGGTCGGCAGCGGCCCGTCGACCTCGAAGGTCGGTGCCGACAACACGCTGGTGGTGCTCACGGCGCGTCCTGCCTCTCGTGGTCGAGCAGCGGTGCCCACAGCCGGACGGCGAGCTCCCCGAGGCGGGTGGGCTCCCCGCCCGAGCCGGGCTCGGGACGGACGACCAGCGGGCCGCCCGCGGCGCCCCGGACGAAGACGTGCGGGGCCTCGGCGTGCTCGAAGCGCGACCACTCGCTCTCCGCGGCGGCGAACGCGTTGGCCGGGACCACCCCGCGGGCGCGGTTGCGGGCGTAGACGGCGGCGGCGTCGGTGGGCAGCGG
>NZ_WWFY01000472.1:0-10453 GCF_009864975.1 Pseudonocardia sp. SID8383 | reverse complement strand
CCGGTGACCCGGGCTGGGCGCGGCCGGGGCTGCTCGTCCTGCTCGCCGGGACGGCGTTGCTGTACCTGTGGGACCTGTCGGCCTCGGGCTATGCCAACGACTTCTACGCCGCCGCGGTGCAGGCCGGGACGCAGTCGTGGAAGGCATGGCTGTTCGGGTCGCTGGACTCCGGGAACGCGATCACCGTCGACAAGCCGCCCGCGGCGCTGTGGGTGATGACGGCGTCGGCGCGGCTGTTCGGGTTCTCCTCGTGGAGCCTGCTCGTGCCGCAGGCGCTGATGGGTGTGGGCGCGGTGGCCCTGCTGCACGCGACGGTGCGGCGGTGGGCCGGGCCCGCCGCGGGGCTGCTCGCGGGTGCGGTGCTGGCGCTGACCCCGGCGGCGGTGCTGATGTTCCGGTTCGACAACCCGGACGCGCTGCTGACGCTGCTGCTGGTCGCCGCGGCCTGGGCCGGCTCGCGCGCCGTCGACGCCGCCTCGGTGCGGGCGTCCACCTGGTGGCTGGTCGCGGCCGGGTCGGCGGTCGGGTCCGCGTTCCTCACGAAGATGGGGCAGGCGCTGCTGGTCGTCCGGCGCTCGGGCTGGTGTACCTGGTCGCCGGCTCGCCGCGGCTGCGGACCCGGATCGTGCAGATGGGCGCCGCGGTGGCGGCGATGGTCGTCTCTGCGGGGTGGTTCATCGCGCTGGTGGAGCTGTGGCCCGCGTCCGACCGCCCCTACATCGGCGGGTCGACGACGAACTCGCTGCTCGAGCTCGCGCTGGGCTACAACGGCCTCGGCCGGCTGCTCGGCGGCACCGGCGACGGTGGCGGTCCCGGCGGGGGAAGCGGTGGTGGCAACACCGGCTTCGGCGGCTCGGCCGGTCCGTTGCGGCTGTTACCGGTGAGCTCGCCTACGAGATCTCCTGGCTGCTGCCGGCCGCGCTGATCCTCCTCGTCGCCGGGCTGTGGGTCACCAGGCGGACGCCGCGGACCGACCGGACCCGCGCGGCGCTGCTGCTGTGGGGTGGCTGGACGCTCGTCACGGCGGCCGTGTTCTCGATGATGAGCGGCACGATGCACCCGTACTACACGGTGGCGCTGGCCCCGGGGCTCGCCGGAGTGGTGGCCGTCGGCGGGGCGGCGCTGTGGCGGGATCGGGGTGCCCGGTGGGCGCGGATCGTCGCCGCGACGACGGTGCTCGTCACCGGTGGCTGGGCGGTCGCGCTGCTGGTGGTGAGCGCGGAGTCCTTCTCCTGGCTGTCCCGGCCGGTCGGGGCGGTCACGGTGGTCGCGGCGGGGCTGATGCTCGCGCCGGGCCGGGGGCGAGCGGTGGTGCGGTCCGGTCTGGTCGCGGTGCTGGTGGCGGGGATGCTCGGGACCGGGGTGTACGCGGTGGCGACGGCGTCGACCGGGCACACCGGCAGCATCCCCTCGGTCGGGACGGTGTCGAGCTCGTTCGGCACGTCGGCCGGTTCGTCCGGCGGTCCCGGTCGCGGCCCCGGCGCGGGCGGTCCGGACGCTGCAGACGGGGTGGGCGGGCCCGGTGGTGCCGACGCAACCTCGGGCACGATGCCGGCCGGTGCCGGGGGTCCGGGTTCCGGCGGCGCGACCTCGGTGGAGCTGACCTCACTGCTCGCCGCGACCCGGTCCTCGTCCGGGACGACCTGGGCGGCTGCGGTCGCTACCTCCCAGACCGCCGCGTCGCTGGAGCTGGCGAGTGGGACCGCGGTCATGTCGACCGGTGGGTGGGCCGGCAGCGACTCCGCCGTCACCCTCGCCGAGTTCCGGTCCTACGTGGAGCAGGGCCGGATCGCCTACTACGTGGCGGGCGGCCAGGGCGGCGGCCCCGGTGGGCAGAGCGACTCGACGAGCAGCCGGATCGCGACCTGGGTCGCCGAGCACTACACGGCGACGACCGTCGGCGGTCAGACCGTCTACGACCTGTCCGCCCCGACCTCCTGACCCGCTCGTCGCCACCTCGCGCACCCCGTCGGATCGGTGGGCTGCGCGAGGCGTTGCCGGTGGGTATGTGCCCGGGCGAGGCTGTATCCACGCCCGGGCCCGGTCCCGGCCCATCCCGGCGCAACGTAGCCCGGCCCGGCGTTCACGCCGGCGCCGCGACGGGTCGGTCGTCGGCGTCGAGGTCAGGTCGGTGCGCGCGGTGGTGGTGCGGCCGGCGGTGGTGGTGCCGGACCGCAGTACCTGTGTCCGGTCGGTGTCACGGTGACCGCGATGCCGTCCGGTGCGCGGAAGACCTGCCACCCGGGTTGTTCGCGGACGTGGTTGTGGAACTCGCAGACCCCGCGCCCGTTGTCGAGTTCGGTGCGTCCGCCGTCGGCATCCCGATGGATGTGGTCGAGGTGGCGGACGGGTGCGTCGCAGTAGGGCTCGGTGCACCGGTTCTGCGCCCGGGCCTTCACAAGGGTGGCGAGCAGGCCGGTGAAAGTACGCCTCCGGGAGTCCCCGCCGATCACGATGCCCTGGTCGGTGAGCAGACGGCGCAGGGACTTGGCGCCCTCGGGGGTGGCGAGCAGGTCGGCCGGGACCGGTCCGAAGCCGGGGATCTCCGCGGGCAGCGGGGAGGTGGGGTCGAGCAGCGCCTGGACGGGGACGGTGACCTGGACTTCCAGGTTCACTGCGGTCGCGGTGGCCTGCCCGGTGACGCGTTCGACCAGGGTGTCGGCCAAGACCTGCCCACGGGTACGAGTCAGCGGTTCCGGAGCGACCTGGACCTCGACGAACGCTCTATGCAGCGCCGCCAGACATGCGGCGCCCTGTTCGACCGGGACATAGGCGGTCAGATAGCTCATCGCATCCGGTGCCGGGCGCAGTGTCACTCGGCGTTCGGCTTTCGCCGCGTGGACGCGGGCGCGGAAACGGTCGGGGGCGATCTCGGCGACCAGCCGCCGCGTCATCGCCCGCAGCCGGCTGATCCCGTACCGGGTCAGGTCACGCACGGCGGCGAGCCGGGTATCGACCCGCGCCCGCTGAGATGTGTTGAGGTCGCGGCACTCGACGGCGATCGCCGTGACTTTGGCGGCGCTGAGCTGCCCGGCCTCGTGAAGACACCGGATGTCGTCGAGTCCGGAGTGCAGGTCGCGGGCGTTGGCCACCCGGATTCGGGCCTCGGTGGTGGAGACCCGGCAGGCGAGCTGGATCTGGGCGACGACGCTGCGGTGGAGCTTGTCGGGATCCAGGTCGGTCGGGCCGTTCTCCACGTGGGTGTGGGCGAAGGCCCGGATGCGCGTCGACTGCAGTGCGGCGAGCGAGGCCCGGAGCGTCTCGATCTCCTGTATCTGGTCGATCAGCTCGGCTTCGGACAACGTGGAGGTGTCGGCGGCGAGGGCGTGGTCGAGGTGGAACCGGAGCAGGGTGAGGTCACCCGATGGGAACCCACCTGCGAGCACGCCGGTGGCGTGGGCGGGTGGTTCCTGGGTGGCGGTCACACCATCGAGGATACTCGAACGTGTGTTCGATGACCAGTTTCCGTTCGCGATCGCGAATCCGTGGCCTGCGGTGATGCGGACCGCTCGCGACGGTGCCTCGTGGTGTGGGTGACTGCGCACCGTAAGGGGACAGTGCGATGCCGACCGGCTGCGTCGTGAGGTGACGCGAGAGGGACGGCCGCACCGGGTACCCGTCGTGACGGCGTTGCTGCCACCGGCAGGAGGTGGCGAGGACGGATCGCGCACGGCTCTGGGTACCGGTCCGGGTCGGGGTCCGGCGACCGCGCCGGGGGGCGACGCGCGGACGAGTGCGGCCACCGGAGCGACGCCGTCACCCGGCCGACGTGACCCGGAACCGCGGAGCCCGACAGGGCCCTCAGCCCCACTTCTCCCGCACCGAGGTGAACACCTTCTGCCCGTACGAGAACTCCACGACGTTCCCGTCCGGATCGGTCAGCGCGCAGATGTACCCCACCGGCCCCGGCATCTGCCGCGGCTCCCAGTGCAGGCACCCCGCGTCCCGGGCGCGGTCGGCGGCGGCGTCGACGTCGTCGCGGGTCGGCACCTCGATCCCCAGGTGGGCGAAGGGGCGCAGCAGCCCCAGCTCGCCACCCTGCTCGGCGTCGAACGACACCAGGACCAGCACCATCGGTGTCTCCACCTGACCGGCGTTGGACAGCCAGGCGCTCCGCCCGGCGTCGTCGGAGAAGCGTTCGACGACGGTGAGGGGTGTCATCGTCGTGTAGAAGTCGATGGCGGCGTCGAGGTCGCCGGTGGGCAGCGCGACGTGGGTCCACCGCGCCTCGGTCAGCTGTGCGTCGGTCACGGGGATTCTCTACCCGACGACGCCGCGGTCGTGCAGCCCGCCGATGGTGCGCTCGTCGAGACCGAGGACGTCGGCGAGTACCTCGTCGGTCTCCCGGCCCAGCTCGGGGGCGGCACCGGGGTCACCGTGGTCGGCGTCCCACCGGATCGGCGAGCGCGCGGTGATACCGGTGGCGCCACCGGGCAGCGCCAGATCGGCGAGCAGCGGGTGCCCTCCGGCGCGGTGCTCGGCGACGACGTGGGTCATCCCCTGGTAGCGGCCCCACAGCACGCGGGCCCGGTTCAGCTCGGACTCCACGGTCGCCGAGTCGCGCGCGGCGAACCACGGCCGCAGCACCGCCGCGATCGTCTCGCGCAGCCGGTAGCGCTCGGTCTCCGAGGTCAGATCGGCGTCGAGGGCGGGCTCCAGTGCGGCGAACACGTCACCGGTCCCGGTGACCGACACCAGCGCGTTCCACTGCGCCGGGGTCAGCGCGACGACCATCACCCGGTTCCCGTCGGAGCAGGCGAAGTCGACGCCGAAGCTGCCGTAGACGTGGTTGCCGTGCCGGGGCCGCTCGTGCCCGCGCTCGTCGGCCTCGGAGAGCCAGCCCAGGTTGGCGACGCCGGCCAGCGCCACGTCGGACAGCGCGATCTCGGAGTACACCCCGGCGCCGGTGCGGGAGCGCTGGTACACCCCGGCGAGCACGGCAGTCGCGACCGACATGCCGGTGACCAGGTCCCACGCGGGCAGTACGTGGTTGACCGGGGCCGCGCCCTCCTCGCTACCGGTGATCTGCGGGATCCCGACCTCGGCGTTGACGGTGTAGTCGACGGCGGGACGGCCGTCCGGGTAGCCCTGCACGCGCACGTGCACCAGGTCCGGTCGACGCGCGACGAGCGCGTCGTTGGCCATCCAGCGGCGGCCCACGACGTTGTCGACGAGGACACCGCGGTCCGGGCCCGGCGCCGTCGCCAGGCCCAGGACGAGCTCGCGGCCCTCGTCGGAGCGCAGGTCGATGCTGATCGAGCGCTTGCCCTTGTTCAGCGAGGCCCAGTAGTAGGAGTCGCCGGTGCCGTGCCCGGCGGCGGGCCAGCGACCGTGGTCGGGGCCGCCCCCGAGCGGGTCGATGCGGATCACCGAGGCCCCGAGCTGCGCGAGCGTCATGCCACCGGTGGGACCGGCGACGAAACTCGCGCACTCGACGACGTGCAGACCGGACAGCGGACGCGACATGGCGACCATCCTGCCCGGCGATGCGGCCGGACGGATCAGAGGTGTTCGATCAGCCGCTGACGGGCGAGGCGCTCGACCATCTCGGGGAGCGCTGCGGCGGAGACGACGTCGAGGTCGCGGCGGGAGCCGCGCACGACGTGGTCGACGAGGTCGGCGGAGAAACGGCCGGCGAACTCGGCGGTGAGCCGGTCGACGGCGCCCCGGACGGTGGGGTCGGTGACGGGTGGGTGGACGGAGGCCTGCACAGGAATGGTCGTTTCGGTCGAGGTGGTGTCCGGTACGCGGCGGGGTGCCGCGCCGCGCGGGATCGCGCGGTGCCGGTACGGGGTCGGTGGCACCGGCCGTGGCCGGGGCGCCGGGTGGGCGCCTCCCGGGGACGGTCCGGGCGGTTCGTCGCGGCCGGCGTGTCACCGGGCGCGATCGACTGGCATCACCGTATCGGACATACGGGCTGCGCGTCGACCGATTACGCGGGTCCCGGCTGATCGCGGTCGAGGTGGACCTCGCGGTCCGGCTCGACCGCGGCGACCCCGGTGACCGTCCGCAGGGCGTCCGGGTCGCCGCACGTCCCGACGACCACCCCGACCCCCGTGAGCACCTTCTCCACCTGCAGCCCGGCGGCCGCGCAGGCCCGCGCGACGTCGTCGGCGACGTGCCCGTCGGCCACCGACACCAGCAGCCTCCCGGTCGTGCTCATCGGCCCGGGGCCCGGACGAGGCCCGCGCCGACGTCGCCCGAGGGCAGCGGCAGCCGCTGGGCGGCCTGCGTGAGCTGGGTCCACAGGTCGCGCCCGCGGGCGCCGGTGCGCTGCGACCACAGCGCCGCGATCCCGGAGACGTGCGGGGTGGCCATCGAGGTGCCCGAGATCGTGTTGGTGCGCTGGGGCATCGGCCACGACGAGTAGACGTCCACACCGGGGCCGGCGATGTCGATCTGCCCGCCCTCGACCGCGGAGCTCGCCGCGGAGAAGTCGGCGATGGCCAGCGCGGCGTCGACCGCGGCGACCGCCATGATCGACGGGCTGTTCGCCGGGACGCCGACGAAGCCGACGTTCCCGGTCGAGCGCTCGGCGTTGTTGCCGGCCGCGGCGACGATCAGGGTGCCCGCGTCGAGCGCGCGCCGCCCGGCGTTCTCGTAGGCGGCGGAGACCTCGTCGAGGTCCGCGCCCAGCGACATCGAGACGACCTGCGCGCCGGAGGAGATCGCCCACTCGATGCCCTCGAGGATGCCGGCGTCGGTGCCGGATCCGTCGTCACCGAGCACCTTGCCGACCAGGATCCTCGCCTCGTGGGCGATGCCGTAGCGGCGTCCCGAACCGGGGGCGAGCGGCCCGCACGAGGTGCCGATGCAGTGCGTGCCGTGCCCCTGCACGTCGGCGACCTCCTGGCCGTCGACGAACGAGCGCGACTCGATCTGCCGCCCGGCGAAGTCGGGGTGGCCGAGGTCGAGGCCGGTGTCGAGGACGGCGACGGTGATCCCGGCGCCGGTCTCGGCGGCGACGTCCGCGCCGGTGGCCTGCAGTCCCCAGGTGACCTGGTCGTTGTCGGCGAACCGGGCCGCGGCGGGCGCGTCGGCGGTCTCCGACGCGGCGGCGCGCTCGGCCAGGAAGCCCGCCGCGTCGGCGAACCCGCGCAGGTAGTCGGCGCTCAGCCCGGGCCGGGACAGGGCGCGCAGCACGCGTTCGGGCTCCACCGACAGCACCCGGCGGTCGGCCCGCACAGTGCGCAGCCGGGCCGGGTCCAGCTCGGCGACGGCGACGCCGAGCCGGGCGAACAGCGTCGGGTGGACCCCCGGGGTGTCGTCGCGGCTGCTGGTCACCTCGGACAGGCCGGTCAGCTCCGCCACCGCCGAGCGGGCCGTGTCGTGGTCGGCCAGCAGCTCGTCGCTGAGCACCAGCAGGTACCGGCCGGTCAGCGTGCCTGCGGTCCGGCCCGGGACGGCCGCGTGCGGGTCCACCATGTCGCCTCCGTCGATCGACTCGTGACCATCCATCGTGCCCCAGTGATCGCGCTCCGGCACGGTCTGCGGGCGAACGGGTGGTGACGGCTCAGTGCCGCTGCCCGACCGTGTCCGCCAGCAGCGCCTCGGCGACCACGTGCAGCTTCCGGTTCGTCTCGTGCGAGAGCCGGCGCAGCAGGGTGAACGCCTCGTCGGCGGAGCAGCCGCGCTGGGCCATGAGGGCCCCCTTCGCCTGCTCGATGCTGACGTGCCGGGAGAAGCGGGCCCGCAGGTGACTGTTCTCGGTGTCCAGGGCGCGGGCCAGCGCCGCGGCGGCGAGGTCGCTGCCCTCGGCGCCGGGGCTGATCAACCCGGTGACGTCCTCGATGTGGTGCAACACCCCGATGACCCGCCCGTCCGGGGCGACCAGCGGGGAGTTCACCGTGACCCACACCCGTTCGACGAAGCCGGGCGTGCCCGTCGCCGCGGGCACGTCGTGACGCTGCACCGGCAGGTGGTCGCGCAGCCCGAGGCGCAGCACCCGCGACAGCGACGCCGTCAGCCTCGCGACGCCGTCGGCGCCGGGCCGGTGCGGGTTGTCCGGCAGCGCGGCCGTCAGCGGCCTGCCGACCAGCTCGCCGGGCGCGCGCAGGGTCGCCGCACAGAAGGCCGCGTTCGCCCCCACGACCGTGAACTCCCGGTCGACGACCAGGTACGGGGAGCGCGTGGCACGGAACGCGGGATCGTCGCAGCAGGCGCGCAGGATCTGCGCGTCCGAGGACCCGGAAAACATCTCGACCTCCGCCGCGCCGGAACGCGACGGTTCGGCGGGTGCCGCGGCGAGCGGCACCGGAGACCTGGCCCGGCGCGTCCGGCAGATGATGTCTGCGGAAACGGTTCCCGGGGCGGACCCCGGGATGCCGGGCCGGTTGCTTGACCCTGCGTGCTCGCGTCCGGAACCTGACGGTTCGCGGACGTCGGGAAGAACGTTAGGACAGTGCGTCACGCCTGCTGACAGCGGGTGTCCGATTACTCCGGACGCCGCGTTCGCGACCCCCGGATGCAGTGACCGGATAGTCCAATCCATATCCGGAGTTACGGTAGGGTCGCGTCGACCCCACCCCGGAAGCCCCCAGGAGCAACGATGCTCGGTCTGATGCAGGACCGTCCCCTGACGCTGCCGCACGTCTTCCACCGTGCCGAGCAGTACTTCGGACACAAGGAGATCGTCACCGCCACCCCGGCGGGGACGGTCCGCACCACCACGGTCGCCGAGTGGGCCGTACGCACCCGCCGGCTGGCCACCGTGCTCGACACCCTCGGCGTCTCCGCCGACGGCCGGGTCGGGACGTTCTGCTGGAACACCGACCGGCACCTGGAGCTATACCTGGCGGTGCCGTGCACCGGCCGGGTCCTGCACACGCTCAACCTGCGGTTGTTCCCCGACCAGCTCGTCTACGTGGCCGACCACGCCGAGGACGAGGTCGTGTTCGTCGAGCGCTCCCTGCTCGGCCTGTTCTGGCCGCACGTGGACCGGATGACCACGGTGCGCCACGTCGTCGTCATCGACGACGGCGCGCCGACCGAGATCCCCGACGACCCGCGCATCCGGCTCTACGAGGAGCTCCTGGCCGCGGCCGAGCCGTTCGCGGGCCGGTTCGTCGTCTCCGACGAGAACACCGCCGCCGCCATGTGCTACACCTCCGGCACCACCGGCAACCCCAAGGGCGTCGTCTACTCGCACCGCTCGACGCTGCTGCACTCGCTCGCGACCCTGTTCGCCGACGGCGTCGGGCTCTGCGAGCGCGACGTGGTCCTGCCGGTCGTCCCGATGTTCCACGCCAACGCCTGGGGCCTGCCCTACGGCTGCCTGCTCGCCGGCACCTCGCTGGTGCTGCCCGGGCCCGGCATGACCCCGGACGCGGTCCTGACGCTGATCCAGGACCACCGCGTCACCGTCGCCGCGGGCGTCCCGACGATCTGGATGGGCCTGCTGCCCAAGCTCGGCGAGTACGACTGCTCGTCGCTGCGGATCCTGCTCTGCGGCGGCTCGGCGGTGCCGAAGTCGATGTCGGAGGGCTTCCGCACCGCGATCGGCCTGCCGGTCCTGCAGGGATGGGGGATGACCGAGACCTCGCCGGTGGCGACCCTGGGCGTGCTGCGCTCCCAGCACGACGACCTGTCCGACGACGACAAGGCCACCGTGCGCGCCCTGCAGGGCCCCCCGGTCCCGCTCGTCGACCTGCGCATCGCCGACCCCGAGACCGGTGCCGAGCAGCCCTGGGACGGCACCACCAGCGGTGAGGTACAGGTGGCGGGCCCGTGGATCGCCTCGGAGTACTACCGCGGCGAGGGCGGCGGCACGCAGTTCACCTCCGACGGCTGGCTGCGCACCGGCGACGTCGCCGTCGTCGACGGCTCGGGCTACGTCAAGCTCGTCGACCGCACCAAGGACCTGGTCAAGTCCGGTGGTGAGTGGATCAGCTCGGTGGAGCTGGAGAACGAGATCATGGCGCACCCGAAGGTCGCCGAGGCCGCGGTCATCGCGATCCCGCACGAGCGCTGGGTGGAGCGCCCGATGGCCTGCGTCGTGGTGAAGGACGGCGAGACCCTCACCGCCGACGAGCTCCTCGCCTTCCTGACCGACCGGGTCGCCAAGTGGTGGCTCCCCGATGCCGTCGAGTTCATCGACGAGGTGCCCAAGACGAGCGTCGGCAAGTTCTCCAAGAAGACCCTGCGGGAGAAGTTCGAGGGCTACTCGCTGAGCTGAGCGGCCGCCTCGCGGTCCGTGGTCCCGGTGCGTGGCGCCGGGACCACCGCCGCGCCGCCCTGCTCGGGGATGACACCGTCCGGGACGGCCGCGGCGGCCCCGGCGAGCAGGTCGAGGCAGTGCACCTCGCCGCACCCGTCCCCGACGACCACCGTCCCGCCCCCCACCGCGACCGCGGTCAGCGGCGCGTCCAGCGGCACCCGGCCGAGCGCCGTCGCCGAGGTCAGGTCCCACAGCACCGCCGTGCCGTCCGAGCCCGCGGTCACCGCGCGGCACCGG
>NZ_WWFY01000471.1:0-934 GCF_009864975.1 Pseudonocardia sp. SID8383 | reverse complement strand
CTCGACGCCGACGGCCTGCGCGCGCACTGCGTCGGTCTCGCCGACACCCTGCGCGAGCGGCTCGGGATGCCGCCCGCCGGGTCGGCCATCGTGTCGGTGCGCGCCGAGGGGGCGGCCGACCGGCTGGCCGCGGCCGGGGTCACCGCCGCCGTGCGCGACGGGGCCGCCCGGCTGGCGTTCCACCTGTCGACCACCCCTGACGACGTCGAGGCGGCCGCCGCGGCGCTCCGCTGAGCGCCGCGACCCCTCAGCTGCGGCCGGGGAACACCGGTACGACGGGGGACCGCTCGGTGACCCCGCGCCAGTACGCGAGCCGGCCGGTGCACTCGACCATCGCCTTGAGCCCGGCCTCGCGCAGCGGGACCGACGACGACCGCTCGGTCACCGACCGCCAGGCGGCGATCGCGTCGGTCTCGGCCGACACCAGCAGCGCCCCGGCCGACACCCCGTCGACGACGGGCTGCGGGGCCGCGTACGCCGGCTGCGCCGAGACCGGCCGCTGCCCGATGTCGGACAGGGTCTGGGTGATCTGACCGCGCAGGGTGGTGTGGGCCTCGATGTCGCCGCGGGCCCGGGTCGCCCACTCCGGCGGGATGAACGCGAGCGCCATCTTGTACGCCCACAGCGCCGCGTGCTCGCAGGCGAGTGCCCGCTGCAGCGCCTCGACGGTGACCTGGGGGACCTGCGGCTCGTCGTCGGAGGACTGCCGCGGCCGCGGACCCGCGCTCACGCCGGCGCCCCGGTCAGGACCGCCGCGTAGGTGGCGCAGCAGGCGGCGACCTCGGCGACCAGACCCACCTGCAGCGCCGAGGCGCGGGGGACGACCTCGCCTGCGCTGCGGGCCGACCCGGCGACGGCGTCGCGCACCGCGGCGAGGTCCCCCGACGGCGGTGTCGCGGGGGCGGCGATCTGGCCCGGAGTGCGTCCGCCCGCC
>NZ_WWFY01000470.1:0-1000 GCF_009864975.1 Pseudonocardia sp. SID8383 | reverse complement strand
CGCCGCGGACCGCCACGGCGCCAGGACCGGATTGACCCGGCCCCGGTCCAGCAGCAGCCGACCGCACCCCATGTAGTGCTCCACCGCGTCGCGGTGGCGGCCCTGCACCGACCGCACGCGCCCCCGCGCGTACTCCAGCAGGGCCGCACCGGGCCGTCTTCCCCCGGCGGCGAGGTCGGCGAAGGCCGCGGCGTCGGCAGCCTCCACGTCGGGCTCCGCCAGGTGCACCAGCACCCGGGCGGCCCCGGCGAGCGGGTCGGGCCCGTCGGAGGAGACCGGGGCGACGGCGGCGGCCCGCAGGTCCCGTCGTGCGCCGTCGAGGTCCCCCGTCCGCAGCTCGACCAGTGCCGACACCGCGAGTACGGCGGGCGGGACCGGGCGCTCCCGGGTGATCTCGAGCAGGAGGTGGTGCATCGCCTCGCCCGCCTCGTCGGCACAGCCCACGGCGTCGAGGGTGAGCGCCGCGACCACCTGCGGTATCGCCGGGAGGACGCCGCTCGGGCCGGTCAGCGTGGCGCGGGCCAGCCGGGTGGCACGGTCCCGGTCGCGGCCGCGCAGGACCAGCGACCACGCGGTGGTCCCGCGGGCGACCGGACCGTCGTCGTCGGAGCCGGCTGCCGCCGTGGCGACCGGGCCGTGCAGCACGGTCCGCCGGTCGAAGCCGAGCTCGTCGGTCAGCCGGGACAACGACAGCAGGTCCGCCCGCGCCGGCGCGTCCTCCGGACATCGACGGACCGCGATGTCCAGCGCCTGCCGGGCCGCACCGACCTCCCCGGCGGACAGCAGCAGGTCGACCGCTCGGGCCCCGTACCGGCTCGCCGCCGGGTCGGTGTCCAGGGTGATCCGGGAGAGCACCCGCGCGGCCGTACCGGGCGCGGTGTGCGAGCGCGACAGCGCCAGCTCCACCAGCAGCGCCCCGCGGAGCGGGTCCGGCAGGGGCTCCTGCAGCGCGCGCTCGGCAGCCGCGGCGGCGTCGGCGGGCCGGTCCTCGGCCCGGTGC
>NZ_WWFY01000047.1:0-3330 GCF_009864975.1 Pseudonocardia sp. SID8383 | reverse complement strand
CGCGGCGACGCTCGCGGTCGCCGTCCCGGTCGCGCTGGGCGTTCCGGTCGGGACGGTGCTCGCCGCGCTGCTCGGCGTCGCGACGGTCGGGTTCCTCGTCGGCTACGCGCTGGTCTGCCTGGCCGCGCCGGCGTTCCTGCGTCGCATCGGTGAGCTCACCCCGGCCGCGGTCGCGACCGCGGTGGTGGCCGTCCCGTCGCTGGTCGCGGCCCTGGTCGCGTTCGTCGTCGCCGCCCCGGCCACCGGGATCGCGCTCACCGTGGCGCTCGCGGCCGGTGCGGTGTGGGCCGTCGTGCTGCGCCGCCGCGGGCGGCTGCACGACCTGGGCGTCTACGACGAGACCGTCGCCTCCGACGTCTGGGGGCGGGCCCGGTGACGGTCGACCCGGCGCCGATCAGCGGACGCCAGCCACGGGCCGTGCGGACCGCGCTCGCGGTGCTCGAGGAGGTCGTCGCGGCCGGACCCGGGGTCACCGCCAAGGAGATCTCGACGGCGCTGCGGCTGCCCCCGGCGACCACCTACCGGGTGCTGAACCTGCTCGTCGGCGAGGAGTACCTGGTCCGGCTGCCCGACCTGCGCGGCTTCGCGCTCGGGCGCCGTGCCGCGCGGCTGTCCCCGGTCGCGGTCCCGCGGCTGCCGACCGCCGCGCGCACCGTCGTCGACCACCTGCGCGGCCGGGTCCGTTGGGGGGTGCACCTGGCGATCTTCGACGGCGCCCGGCTGCAGGTCCTCGACCCGGACCCGGACCACCCGCCCAGCGACGCCGACCTGCTCGCCCGGCTGCCCCAGGCCTCCGCGCTGGGCAGGCTGCTGCTCGCCGAGCAGCCCGACTGGCGGGCCCTGGTCCGCGACCTGCGCCCGGTCACCGACCGCACCGTCACCGACCCGGACGCGCTCGACGCCGTCCTCGACGCCGTCCGCCGCGACGGCCTGGCCACCCAGACCGGTCAGCTGCGCCCGGACCGCGGGTGCCTGGCCGTACCGGTCCGTTCGCCCGCAGACGGGGCGCTCGTCGCGGGTCTCGCGCTGTCCGGCCCGGCGACCCGGGTCGCCGACCCGGACCCCGAGCTGGTCACCCTGCTGCGCGAGCACGCCACGACACTGGGGCCGCTGCTCGGCTGAGCCACCGCGCCGGTCACCCCCGGCGCGGTCACTGCTCCAGCTCGGCCAGGTCCTTGCGCGCCCGCTCCAGCTCGGCCTCCAGCTCCGCCACCCGCGCGGCCTTCGCCGACCGGGCGCCCTCGATGAGCTCGTCGACCGGACCGGACAGGTCGGCGTGCAGCGCCGCAGCCGCCGCGGACACCGCCGACGCCGTCACCGGCAGGCCGCGGGCCACCCACGTGGTGCCCTGCTTCAGCTCGGCCTGCCAGTCGCCGTCGGCGGAACCGCTGACGGTCAGGGTCATGGTCACGACCCGGGTGGTGCGGGCCGTCGAGCCCGGTGGCCTGCCCCGCCTCCGCTTCGGCGGTTCGGGCGCCGGGGTGCTCGCGGTGTCCGCGGGCGGGGTCTCCCCGCCGGTCGTCAGCTCGTCGTCCACGTGCGTCCTCGTCCCTCTCCACTCGGCTGCACGGCCAGGTACAAGGGTGATTCACGAACGCCCGTTCGCCGGTAGCGACCCGCCCGGTTGGTCCGTGTGGGTGTCGACGTCCGGTGCCCGCTCACGGTCCGGGGCGGTGGCGGTCACCCACAGGAGGATCTGCGTCTGGGTGGCCCGGCTGCCAGCATCGCGGGCATGCGCATCGACCACCTCGACCACCTCGTGCTGACCGTCGCCGACGTCGACGCCACCGTCGCGTTCTACACCCGGGTGCTCGGGATGGAGGCCGTCGAGTTCGGCGGCGGGCGCCGCGCACTCGCCTTCGGCCCCAGCAAGATCAACCTGCACGAGGCGGGGCGGGAGTTCGAGCCGAAGGCCGAGCGGCCCACTCCGGGCAGCGCCGACCTGTGCCTGATCACCCTCGACCCGATCGAGCAGGTCCGGCGCGAGCTGGCCGAGGCCGGCGTGCCCCCCTGCGCGCGGGCCCGCGCCGCGCGGTGCTCGGGGAACAGCCGCTCCGCGACGGCCGAGACCGGGATGGTGAGCAGCCAGGACAGCATCGCCCAGGTCGGGCTCAGCGGGGCGATCACCAGCGACGGCAGGAACGACACCACCGGCGCCAGCCCGTTGACCAGCGTGTGGCGGGCCTCGTCCGGGGTCACGTCGGCGCGGGTCAGGCGGCCGCGGTAGGAGCCGTAGGCCCACATCGCGGCGGAGAACGAGCCGATGACGACCAGGGTGGCCGCATAGAGCACGACGGCCGCGGTGCTGTCGCCGTGCCCGCCGAGCAGCGACGTCGGGAACGGCAGGAACGCGATGCCGAACAGGTAGCCGAGGTTGAGCGTCGTCATCCGGGCGTCGGCGCGGTCGAAGCGGGCGAACAGCTGGTGGTGGACCGTCCAGTACCGCCCGATCACCGCGAAGCTCAGCGCGAAGGTGAGCATCCGCGGCAGCAGCTCCACCAGCTGCGGGGCGACCGGGCCCGGGCCGAACTCGGCGTCGGTCAGCGGCAGCACCAGCAGCGTGATCGCGATGGCGAACACCCCGTCGCTGAAGAACGTGATCCGTTCCAGCCCGACCTCGACCCGCCGCCGCATCCCTGTCCTTTCCCCGCGCAACGGTGCTCATCGTGCCCTACCGGCCACCACGGACCTAGGCTGGTCCGTCGTGACGTCCCCGCTCGTGCGCACCGTCCGCTTCCACGCCACGGGCGGCCCGGAGGTGCTGCGGATCGAGCGGCTGCCGCTGCGCGCCCCGGGCCCGGGGGAGGTGCGGATCCGGGTGCACTCGGTCGGGCTCAACCGCTCCGAGGTCAACTTCCGCCGCGGCACCTACCTCGACGCCCCGGTGCTCCCCGCGGGCCTGGGCAGCGAGTGCTCGGGCACCGTGCTCGGGACCGGTCCGGGGGTGACGGGCTGGGCGCCCGGCGACGAGGTGTGCGTGATCCCGGCGTCGTCGCAGAACGAGCACCCGGTCTACGCCGACGAGGCCGTCGTACCGGTCCGGTCGCTGCTGGCCCGCCCGCCCGGTCTCGACGACGACGGCGCCGCCGCGCTGTGGATGCCGCTGCTGACCGTGTGGGGCATGACCCGCCACGCCGTCCGGCTGCGGGAGGGGGACCGGCTCGTCGTCACGGCCGCGGCGAACAGCATCGGGGCCGCGGCGCTGCAGGTCGCGCGGCACCTCGGGGTGCACGCCGTCGCCGTCGTGCCCGACGACCGGCACGCCACGGTCCTGCGCTCCGCCGGGGCCGCCGAGGTGCTGACCGGCACGCCCGACGCCGAGACGCTGCG
>NZ_WWFY01000469.1:0-1726 GCF_009864975.1 Pseudonocardia sp. SID8383 | reverse complement strand
GGTGGCGATCCTGCGTGCGGGCGCGGCGTACCTGCCGGTCGACCCGGACCAGCCGCCGGCGCGGACCACGCTGGTGCTCGACGACGCCCGCCCGGCCGTCGTGCTGAGCACGGCCGGTGTCGCCGCCGAGCTGCCGCTGCCCGACGGGACCCCGACCGTGCTGCTCGACGACGACGCCGACCGGGCGGCGATCGCCGCCGCCCCGGTCGCCCCGGTGCCCGACGTCGACGTCCTCGGCGCCGCCTACGTCATCCACACCTCCGGCTCCACCGGACGGCCCAAGGGCGTCGTGCTGACCCACAGCGGTGTCACCCAGCTCGTCGCCACCCAGACCGAGCGGCTCGGGCTCGGCGCGGACGACCGGATCCTCGGGTTCGCCTCGACCGGCTTCGACGTCGCGTTCTGGGAGCTGTGCATGGCACTGCTCTCCGGCGGGCGGCTGGTCGTGGTGCCCTCGGAGCTGCGGCTGCCGGTGCCCGAGCTGGCCGACTACGCCCACGAGCACGCGGTGACGGTGATGGTGCTCCCGCCCGCGCTGCTCGCCGCGCTGGGCCCGGACGTCACGCTGCCCCCGGCGACCCTGCTCGCCGGTACCGAGCGGGTGTCCCCGGAGCTGGTAGCGCGCTGGGCACGGGGCCGGACGATGTTCAACGCCTACGGTCCGACCGAGGTCACCGTCAACTCCACGCTGGGCCGGTGCGACCCGGCGCGGACCGGGCCGGTGGTGCCGATCGGGGTCGCCGACCCGATGACCGACGCGTACGTGCTGGGCCCCGACCTGGCTCCGGTCCCGGACGGCGAGCAGGGCGAGCTCTACCTCGGCGGCCCCGGTCTGGCCCGGGGCTACCTGAACAAGCCGGGCCTGACCGCGGAGCGGTTCGTCGCCGACCCGTTCGGGCCCGCGGGCGGGCGGCTCTACCGCACCGGCGACCTCGTGCGCGTCGACGAGCGCGGCGAGCTCGAGTTCCTGGGCCGCGTCGACGACCAGCTCAAGGTCCGCGGCTACCGGATCGAGCCCGGCGAGATCGAGTCGGCGCTGCGGGCCCACCCCCACGTCGCCGAGGCCGTCGTCGGCGTGCACGAGGCCGCGCCGGGGGACCGGCGTCTCACCGCGTGGGTCGTCCCCGCGACCGCCGGGGACACCCCCGCCGACGACGGTGCCGAGCGCGTCGCCGACTGGCGCGACGTCCACGAGCTGCTCTACGCCGCCACCTCCGCCGACGACGGCGACCCCACCGGCTACGAGGGCGGCTTCGCCGGCTGGAACTCCACCTACGATGGCACCCCCATCCCGCGCGCGGACATGCAGGCCTGGCGCGACGCCACCGTCGCCCGGATCCGCGAGCTCGGCCCCGGCCGGGTCCTGGAGCTCGGCGTCGGCAACGGTCTGCTGCTCGCGGAGCTGGCCCCGGACTGTCCCCGCTACGTCGGCACCGACGTGTCCGCCGAGGCCGTCGCCGCGCTGTCGCGGTGGGTCGCGACCCGCCCCGAGCTGCGCGGGCGCGTCGAGCTGGCCCCCGCCGCCGCCCACGAGCTCGACGGCATCACCGGTCCCTTCGACACCATCGTGATCAACTCCGTCGCCCAGTACTTCCCGGGCCCGGAGTACCTGACCGACGTGCTGACCCGGGCCGCGGCGCTGCTCGCCCCGGGCGGCGCGATCGTCGTCGGCGACGTCCGGCACGCCGGGCTGCTGCGCACCTTCCGCGCCGGGGTCGTCGCCGCC
>NZ_WWFY01000468.1:0-1537 GCF_009864975.1 Pseudonocardia sp. SID8383 | reverse complement strand
CGGTGCGGGGCAGCTCCGGGGGCAGCAGGTCGGCGGTGCGCGCGATCGCGGCGCCGGTCGGGACGACGGTGAGCTCGTCCGGGGCGCCGCCCGCGCCGAGCGCGAGGGCGGTGCCCCCGCCGACGAGCAGGAGACCGGTGGCGGCGACGGCGGCGACGGTGAGCGGGGTACGCACGGTGATCTTCCTCCGAGAGGTTCCGGCTGGTCCGGGTCGGTGCGACCCGGATGCTGGTGGGAACTGTGCCGCCGCCCGCCCCAAGGCCGCGCTGCGTGAGCCCTAAGGCGGCGTTAGGGCCCGGAGCGGCCGAACTACAGTCGTCGGGGTGTCGACCATCAGCCCGGACGAGGGAGTGGCGCGCCGGCTGAAGGCCCTGGCCTGCACGGCGCCGCTGCACGATCTCGACGCCCGCAAGGGGCGGCTGGACTGGGACGCGACCGGCTACCAGATGGCCGAGATCGGCCTGCAGGCGATCGACCAGGTCACCCTGGCCATGGACTTCGACCACGGTGCCGACCACGCGGAGGTCGTCCGGCGGCTGCTGCCGTTCGTGGGCGCGCAGGTGCCGGGGGCGCCGCGGTCGGAGTACGTCCGCGTCGCGCAGTGGGTGATCGACAACCTGATCAACGTGGGGTCGATCGACCGCGGGTTCGCCGTGGAGTACGGCACGACCGACGACGACGGGCGCTACGTGCGTCGCCGATTCGACTTCAAGCTGCTCGTCGAGGTGGCCGCCCCGGACGGCGGGATCTACCTGCGCGCCTCGGACGAGGCGATCAACGTGCTGGTCGGGGCGTTGGACACCGACGTCGAGTCGGCCCAGGAGGCGGCCGAGACGAAGCTGGAGACGCTGATCGTCCGCGGTCGTCTCGGCGACGCCCGGCTGGCGGCCGAGCAGGCCCGCTACCGGACCGTGCAGTACGCGGAGTCGTTGCGGCGCAAGCTGGAGGCGACCCGGCGCGACGTCCGCTCGGTGGACTGGCTCGACGCCGTCCCGCAGCTGCTCGACGAGGCACTGACCCATATCGAGTCCCGCTACCGCGCCGAGACGATGATCAAGGCGAACATCGCCGACGCCCGTGACGAGGCCACCGAGCCCGGGCGCCGCAGGCAGGCCGCGGAGCTGGTGACCGTCGTCGACGACTGCATCCAGCGACACACCCAGCTGCAGGCACGGCTGCAGGAGGCGGGCGCGTCGTTCCGCGCCGAGCAGGACCGCCAGCAGTTCTCCGGGAAGCCGAAGCGGGCCGCCGTCGACGTGTTCGGGCAGCTGCTGCGGCCGTCTCTGGCGCTGACCGTCGAGGCGGCGCACGACCCGGTGACCGGCTACTTCGGTGCCGGGGCCGGCGTGCGGAACCCGTCGGTGCCGAGCCTGGGCGGGCTGGTCGAGACGTTGCTGACACCGCCGAGCGACCGTGACCCGTTCGGCGCCGAGGTGCCCGAGCCGGAGCTGGCGCCGCAGCCGCGCGAGCGGTTCGGGGTGGACACGTGGGCGGCCGCCGACGCGGTGCTGCCCGCCGACGTCGAGCACCCGGTGCG
>NZ_WWFY01000467.1:0-1730 GCF_009864975.1 Pseudonocardia sp. SID8383 | reverse complement strand
CGGCGCGCTGGCGCTGGCCACCCACGCCGGTGTCGTCGCGCACGCCGACGGGCTCGCGCAGGCGGGCACCCTGGCCGGTCTGCGCGTCGCCGTCGACCTGTCCGAGCGGGGCGGGGGCGACATCTTCCACGACCCGTTCGACGACCCGGCCCCCGGTGGCGACGCGCCGCCGCCGCGGCTGGTGCTGCTCGGCACGGGGGAGGAGGACCCGCAGTCGGTGAGCCGCCGGGTGCTCGGCCGGGAGTGGCCGAACGCCGATCTGGCGCACCCGGTCGACGAGATCCCGCGCGGCACCCGCGACGCGGCGCTGCTGCGGGCCGGTGTGCTCGCCCTGCGCGCCGACATCGCCGCCGTGTACCTCGGCCTGGCGACCGGCGCCACCCTGATCACCTGACCCCGCGCACCTGACACCGGGAGACCCGTGGAACTGCTGGAGAACCCGATCCGCACCTACGCCTGGGGTTCGCGGACGGTCATCGCCGAGCTGCTCGGCGAGCCCGTCCCGTCACCGCACCCGCAGGCGGAGCTGTGGCTGGGCGCGCACCCGGCCGCCCCGTCGACGGTCGCCGGGGGCACCCGCCCGCTGCACGAGCTCATCGCCGCCGACCCGCTCGCCGCGCTGGGCCCGGGCCGCGACCGCTGGGAGGGACGGCTGCCGTTCCTGTTGAAGGTGCTGGCCGCCGAGGAGCCGCTGAGCCTGCAGGCCCACCCGAGCCTGGAGCAGGCCCGCGAGGGCTGGGAGCGGGAGAACGCCGCGGGGATCGCGGTGGACGCGCCGGACCGCAACTACCGCGACGCCCACCACAAGCCGGAGCTGATCTGCGCGCTGACCGAGTTCGTCGCGCTGGTCGGGTTCCGCGAGCCGGCCCGCACGGTGGAGCTGCTGCGCGCCCTGGACGTCCCCGAGCTCGCCGCCTACACCGAGCTGCTCGCCGGCCAGCCGTGCCCGGACGGGCTGCGCGCGCTGTTCACCACCTGGATCACGCTGCCCCAGTCGGTGCTCGACGGGCTCGTGCCGGCCCTGCAGGACGGCGCGGTCCGGCTGCTGGAGCGCGGCACCGCCAAGGAGTGGACCGGCGAGGCGAAGACCGCGCTCGACCTGTCCGAGCGCTACCCCGACGACGCGGGCGTCCTCGCCGCGCTGCTGCTCAACCGGATCACCCTGGCCCCCGGTGAGGCGCTGTACCTGCCGGCCGGGAACCTGCACGCGTACCTGTCCGGGGCGGGCATCGAGGTGATGGCCAACTCCGACAACGTGCTGCGCGGCGGGCTGACGCCCAAGCACGTCGACGTGCCGGAGCTGCTGCGCGTCCTCGACTTCACCGCCCCGCCGCCGCCGGTCCGCGCCCCGGTCCCCGACCCCGGCGCCGACGGCTGGCACCGCTACGACGTGCCGGTCGAGGAATTCCTGCTCCGCCGCGCGGTCACCGACGGCCGGGACAAGCTCGACGTCCCCGGCACCGGCGCCCGCATCCTGCTGTGCGTCGACGGTGACGCCGCGGTCGACGCCGGCGGCGTCACCGTCGAGCTGCCCCGCGGTCGCGCGGTGTTCCTCTCCGCGGCCGACAGCGGCGCCGTGCTGACCACCGGCGAGGACGGGGCCACCGTCTTCCTGTCCGGCGACGCGCTGTAGCCCACCGCGCTCCGGCCCGTCGGGCTGCACGCCGCCGGGTGGTGGCCCGCCGCGCTGCAGGCCACCGCGTTCCGGCTCACCCGGTCCGGCGGGCCGC
>NZ_WWFY01000466.1:0-2965 GCF_009864975.1 Pseudonocardia sp. SID8383 | reverse complement strand
CGCCGAGCAGCGCCAGCACCCGGCGGACCTCGATCGCCTCCGCGGGGGACACCGCCACCCGCTGCGACCGCAGCACCCGGGTGAACGCGGCGGCCAGCACCGACAGCAGCCGCGTGCCGGGGTCTCCGGCCGCGGACGCGGTCATCGCCGCATCCGCCGGGCCCGGTCGGCCTCGGCGCGCGTCGCACCGGAGCTCGCCCGGCCCTTCCCGAAGGCGCCGGAGGTGGTGTCGGCGGGCCGGGAGGACCGGCGGACCCAGCCCTCGTCGGTCGCGACGTCCACCTCGGCCTCCGGCTCGCCCTCGTCGAGACGGCGCACGGCGAGCTCGCGGTCCGAGCCGTACTTGAGCAGCGCGGACAGCAGCGCCGAGCGCACCTTCTCGACCTCGCCGGTCGTGGCGAGCCCGAGCACGGCCGCGGCGCGGGCGGCGTCGATGACCTCCGAGATCGACGGGGACTTGCGCAGCGGGAACCCCCGCAGCCTGCGGGCCAGCTCCACGACGTCGGCGACGACGTCGGCGGCCACCTCGGGTGCCCGCCGGGACACGATCTCGGTCTCGCGCTCGGGGGTCGGGAAGTCGACCTGGTAGTGCAGGCAGCGGCGCTTGAGGGCGGGGGAGAGCTCCCGGGTGTCGTTGGAGGTCAGCACCACCCACGGGGTGGAGCGCGCGGTGAAGGTGCCGATCTCGGGCACGGTGACCTGCCGCTCGGCCAGCACCTCGAGCAGCAGGGCCTCCATCGACTCCTCGGTGCGGTCGACCTCGTCGACGAGCAGTACCACCGGGTCGTCGGACAGGACCGCCTCGAGCAGCGGGCGGGCGGAGAGGAAGTACTCGGTGTAGAGCCCGGTGTCCTGCTCCTGGAGCCGGGCGGTGGCCTCGGCCATCGTGGTGGTCCCCGACAGCAGCTCCCCGATCCGGTCGCGGAGCATCTGGACGTGCATCAGCTGCTTGCCGTAGTCCCACTCGTAGAGGGCGCGGCCGTCGTCGAGGCCCTCGTAGCACTGGAGCCGGACCAGCCGGCGCCCGCTCGCCGCGGCCAGGGACTTCGCCAGCTCGGTCTTGCCGACGCCGGCGGGGCCCTCCAGCAGCAGCGGGCGTTCGAGTGCCGTGGCGAGGTGCACCACCACGGCGAACCCGGGGTCGATGACGTAGTCCTGACCGGACAGCGCCTCGGTGAGCGCCTCCGCGCTCTCGAAGGCCGGCGGGCCGGACGCCGCGCCGCCGGACCGTGCCTTGCCGAACTCCGTGCTGTCGGACACCGTTCTCCTCGACTGCTGAGCCGCACGCAGCCGTGCGGCGGACGGACGGCCGCCGCCGCGCCCGGGGGCTGATCCGGGCGCGACGGCGGTGGGGCGGTACGTCCTAGTAGGACTTGCCGAACGCGTGGTCCACCATCGGGACCAGCGCCTCGACCGTGCACTCGCGGGGGTTGCCCGGGGTGCAGTAGTCGCCCATCATGTGCTCCGCGATCCGGTGGACGGTGTCGCCGTCGGTGGGGATCGTGTCGCCGACACCGGAGTACTTGCCGGTGTTCATCCGGTTCTTGTCGTAGCTGTCGGACCGCAGCGCGCCGAAGTTGTCGGGGATCCCGACGTCCTTGGACAGCCGGATGGCCTCCTCGACCGCGGCGTCCGCGGCCTGCACGGTCGTCATGTTGCGGGTGTCCACACCGAGCGCGGTGGCGATCTTCGCGTAGCGCTCGTAGCGCGACGGCAGGTTGTACTCCCACACGCGCGGCAGGGCGATGGCGTTGTTCAGGCCGTGGTGGGTGTCGAAGAACGCCGAGACCGCGTGCGATGCGGAGTGCACCAGGCCGAGGCCGCCGGAGTTGAACGCCTGGGCCGCGATGTACTGCGCGTGCATCATCTTCGACCGCGCCTCGAGGTTGCGCGGCTCGTACACCGCCTCGCGCAGGTAGCGCCCGACGAGCTCGATCGAGTAGATCGCGTTGCCCAGCGAGGGCTCGAAGTCCAGCCGCGAGACGTACGGCTCGGACCCGTGGGCGAGGACGTCGAACCCGCAGAAGGCGGTGAAGTGCTGCGGGCAGCTGTAGTAGAGCAGCGGGTCGTCCAGCGCCAGGGTGGCGACCACGGCGTCGTCGAACCCGACCCACTTCTTCGGGTTGTCCATGTCGCTGGTGTTGGTGATGACGTACGCCCACGAGGTCTCGGACCCGGTGCCGGCGGTGGTGGAGACCGCGATGTGCTTCGGGTTCTCCATGTTCGTGGACTTCGAGAAGCCCTCGAACTCGTTGATGTTGCGGCCGTCGTGGGCGATGACGACGCGGGCGCCCTTGGCGGCGTCGTGCGAGGAGCCGCCGCCGATCGAGATGATGCCGTCGCACTTCTCGCTCGTGTAGAGCGCGGCGGCGTCCATGCAGTTGTAGTCCTTGGGGTTGGACTCGACCTGGTCGTAGACGACCACGTCGACGCCCTGGTATTCGACCTTGCCCTTGAGCTCCTCCACGATCCCGGAGCCGCGCAGGCCCGAGGTGACGAACAGGGCGCGGGTCATCCCCATGTTCTTCGCCTCGACGCCGAGGATGTCGTGGGCGCCGACGCCCAGCAGGGCTCGCGGGAACGGGTGGAACTCCTTGATCGGGAAGTCCCAGATCTGGTTGAGCTCGATGGCCATGACTCTCCTCGACGGCTTCGTCGGCTGACGGACGAGCACAACCCTGGTTGTTGCGAACTACTGGCAACAGCTACGGATGGGTACCTGACCACCCGGTCGTTCGCCGGGGCGGGTCCACCCTCCGTCCGGAGGGGTCACCGGCGTGGGGCGGAGGCCTCGAGGTGGGTGCCGACCGGGGTGAAACCGCTGCGCCGGTACCAGTCCCGCGGCCAGTCGGCGGCGTCCGCGCCCAGCGCGAGCAGGTCGCAGCCGTGCTCGGCGGCGAGCTCGCGGGAGCGGGCCAGCAGCGCCCGGCCGTGCCCGCGGCCGCGGTGGGCCGGATCGGTCTCC
>NZ_WWFY01000465.1:0-1784 GCF_009864975.1 Pseudonocardia sp. SID8383 | reverse complement strand
AGCACGACGGCGAGCACCGCGGCCGCCAGCAGCAGCGCCACGACCAGCGGCCACCAGGACCCGGTCGCGGCCGACGGCTGGTCGGCCGCCTGCTCCTCGGTGGGCGGAGGCTCGGGGGTGGGGCCACCGGCCTCGGGGGGCGGCGGCGTCGCGGACGGCTCGGGCTGCGGGGTCTGCTCGGCGGCGGTCGTGCCGCCGTCCTGCTCCCGGGCCTGCTGGACGTAGGCCGGGTCGATGGTGCGGCCGTCGGCGAGCGGGGTCGGGTCGAAGGTCATCCAGCCGTAGCCGGGGAACCACGCCTCGACCCACGCGTGGGCGTCCTCGGTGGTGATCGTGCGGGCCCCGGAGCCGTCGGCGTCGCCTGCGGTGAAACCGACCGCCACCCGGGCCGGGACGTCGACGGCGCGCAGCATGACCGCCATCGCCGAGGCGTACTGCTCGCAGTAGCCGGTCCGGCCGCGGGTCAGGAAGTCGACCAGGGCGTCGCCGTTGCCACCCGGCGCGGTCGCCAGGCTGTAGGTGAACGGGGAGCCGGGCCCGGTGAAGTGGTCCTCCAGCGCCATCGCCCGGTCGAACGGCGTCGTGGCCCCGGCGGTCACCTCCCGGGCGATCGCGGTGACCCGCGGGTCGACACCGTCGGCGTCGAGGTAGGACCGGTCGACCGTGGTCGGCCCGGACGCCGCGCGCAGCTGGTCGGCCGACGGCTCCGGCAGCCGCATCGACTGGGTCCAGCCGTCCTCGGACTGTGCGCGCTCGCTGTAGACGATGCCGCCGTCGGCGTCGTAGGCCCAGCTCGGTGAGTTCACCGCGATCCGGGTCGGGTCGCCGAACACCGGCAGCCAGTAGTCGCGGAAGCCCAGGTTCTCGACCTGCACGTCCTGCGACGCGGCCGGCCCGGACGTCGACGGCGGCAGCGGCCCGGTCAGCGGCACGCCCGGCAGCGGGCGCCCCGCCTTCCAGCCCTCCTGCGGCACGTAGGTCTGCAGGGTGAGTGCGCGCAGGTAGGTCGGGGTCCGGAGTCCACGGACGCCGAACAGCGGCCGCGGCTCGCTGCGGGTCAGCTGCCCGCGCAGCGAGGTGAACGGGTTCAGCCCGATCGAGCCGTCGGCGTCGCCCCCGGTCCCGCCGGTGGCGTCGAAGCGACCCGAGGTCCCCACCGACGATGCCAGCAGTCCGGCCAGCAGCGAGCCCACGACGGCGACCGCGACGACCGCGGCCCCGGCCGGGATCTGCCGCAGCCGGTCCGGACGCAGGAGCAGCAGCACGCCGTAGCCGAGCGTCGCCGCGACCACGGTCCACCAGGGCAGCAGGCCCGGCTGCAGCGCCGTCGGCACGGCGAACACCACCAGCAGCGGCACCCCGGCCGCGGCCGGGGCGGCCACGGTCACCGCGAGCCCGAACACCGCGATCGCGATCGTGCCGAACCCGAGGGTGACCAGCAGCAGGATCTCCGGGCTCGCCGCGACCGGCGGCAGGCCGCTGTCGATCTGCTGCCCGGCCCCGCCGAGCAGCCCCGCCAGCTCGGCGAACGCCGACGGCCCGGGGAGCACCCCGAGCACGCCGCTGCCGGTGAACCACGCGGTCACCAGCAGGACCAGGGCCAGCAGCTGGCCGGGCGCGACCAGCCAGGCCCGCAGCGGCAGCAGCAGGCCGCCGACCAGCGAGACCAGCACGACCGCGACGGCGGCGTGGGCGAACCAGGCCGCGCCCTGCACGACCGAGCTCATCGCCGTCCCGGCGAGCAGCACCGCGACGGCCGTCGCGACCGGTCCCAGTACGACCGC
>NZ_WWFY01000464.1:0-1852 GCF_009864975.1 Pseudonocardia sp. SID8383 | reverse complement strand
TAGAGCGACGGCCCGGGGAGCCCGGGAGTGAGGGCGCGCGCGTTGTCGGTGACGGCGGCGAAGCCCTGCCGCCCCCACACCCAGACCGCGCGGTCCCCGGCGCCGCGCAGCGTGCCGGTGATCGGCGCCGAGACGAACGTGAGGTCCCCGTCGGTCGCGGTGAACCGGTCGGCGCCGGGCACCGCACCGACCGGGAGCGCCCCGGACAGCGCGTCGACGAGGGTCCCGCGGGCGGGGGTGCACGAACGCAGCGCGGCGGGCGGGTCGTCGACGGCGAGCCGGGCGAACTCGGTGGCCGGGTCGATCTCGCGGGACGCGCGCGCCTCCCCCGGTGCGACGAGCGCGCCGAACCCGACGACGACGGCGGCCAGCACACCGGCACCCACCAGCAGGACCCCGGCACACCAGGCGACGGTCCGCAGGACCACCGACCCGGATCCGCTCATGGCACCAATCTATCCGCGCACCGGGGTATCGGCCCTGCGGAAACATGATCGGTTATCGAGCGGTGACACCGGCCGGGTCGCGCACGGCCCCGATCGGGTCGGCGCAGTTCCGTTCCGCATTCGTATGGGGTAGGGCGCGGGAGTACGGTCACCTCCCATTCGGTCACCACCGGTGAATGTGTTTCTACCGAACGTGACCATGGCCGTCGTGGTCGTGGTCGTGGCCGGCCGGGCGGGCGGCGAGACCCGCGGCGCGGGTGGACACGTCGGCCCCGCCCAGCCGACCCGCGGCGACGAGCGCGTCCTCGCAGGCGGCGAGCCAGCAGCCGTAGTAGGGGGCGGCGGGGTCGGCGGCGATCCGCGCGACCAGCCGGTCGCGGAAGCCGTCCCAGGTGAACACCCCCGCCTCGGCGAGCGCGACGGCCAGCCCGAATGCGCGTCCCTCCCAGGGCGCGGCGAACACCAGCTCCCCGTTGGCGCGCGGCGGGGCGGCGGGGCCCGCGACGTCGAGCAGCGGAGCGCTCACGACGGTTCCACCGCCTCGGCGACCCCGACCATCGCGTCCCGCCCGACCAGCCCGGCGAGCTGCTCGGCGGTGAGCCCCTCGGTGCCCGCGGGGCGGCGCGGCAGCACCAGGTAGCGGACCTCGGCCGAGGAGTCCCACACCTCGATCCGACGCTCCGGGGGCACGTCGAGGCCCATCTCGGCGAGCACGGTCCGCGGCTCGCGCACGACCCGGGCCCGGTAGGCGGGGTCCTTGTACCAGCTCGGGGGCAGCCCGAGGACCGGCCACGGGTAGCAGGAGCACAGCGTGCAGACCACGACGTGGTGCACCTGCTCGGTCTGCTCCAGCACCACCATGTGCTCGCCCTGCGGTCCGGTGAACCCGAGCGAGGCGATGGCCGCGGTGCCGTCGCGCAGCAGCCACTCCCGGAACTGCGGGTCGGTCCAGGCGCGGGCGACGACCGTCGCGCCGTTCAGCGGGCCGACGTCGCGTTCGTAGGTGCGCACGAACCCGTCGACGACGGCCGGGTCCACCAGCCCCCGTTCGACCAGCAGCTCCTCCAGTGCCGCGGTGCGCAGCGCCGGACCGGGATCGTCGTCGGTCATCGTGGCTCCAGGTAGGACTCGAACAGGTCGGCGTGCACGGTGACGTGCGGGTCCGCGCCGGGGCCCCACACGTCCGGCGCGGCGAACGCGACGGTGTACACGTGCTCGGGGTGCTCACCGGCGAACACCGCGTGGGTGTCGGGCAGCACGTGTGCGGGCCGCACCGCGGTCACGGCGCCGGGTGTCCCGCGCAGGTAGCGGGGCAGCTTGCACGGCCCGCGGCCGACCGGGCCCGCCGACGGTGCGGGCGGAGCGACGTTCGGGGGCTCGCGGCGGGCGCGGACCGGGTCGCCGGG
>NZ_WWFY01000463.1:0-1860 GCF_009864975.1 Pseudonocardia sp. SID8383 | reverse complement strand
TGCTCGGCGAACCCCGCCGCGTCGTCGGGCGTGGTCAGCGGGCCCGCCGCGACGTCGTCGGGCAGCAGGGTGAGCTCGGCCAGCTCGGCGAAGCGCTGCGCCGACAGCACCGGGCGCGCCCCGGCGCACCGCAGGCACACCGGTTCCAGCCGGCGCCAGCCGTGCTGCCCGGATCCGGTGTCGGCCAGCACCGCGACCCGCGCCCCGCAGCGGCAGGCCCGCATCCGGATCGTGCGCACCCGCTGCCGGGCGTAGCGCAGGCCCAGCTCGTAGCGACGGAACCGGCCGGAGACGGCCACCTCGAGCAGGATCGCGCCCTGGTGCTCGGGCGCGCACGCCAGCTCGCGGGCGTCGTCGGCGGTGTGGAAGCAGTAGAACCCGCAGTCGCACCACCGCGACGGGCAGGCGTGCCGGCAACCGTGCGCACACACCGCGTCGTCGACGGTGCGGTAGACGTGCGCCCGCCCGAGCGTCACACCGCTGAAGCCCGCCGTCGTGCCGTCCGCGGACAGCATCGGGAACGCCAGCTTGTGGCCCTCCAGCGGGCCGGTCGGGTACTCCAGCGGGGTCCGGCGGAACAGCCCGCGCACCCGGTCAGTCCTCGCGGGACCCCGAGTGCGCCGGCTGCGGGGCGGCCGGCGTCCACTCGGTGAACTCGGGCTCGACGGCGCGCGCCGGGCGCGGGCGCTCCTGGGCGTCGGCCACCCGGTCGGCCTCGTGGTCCACGGCGAATCCCTCGGAGATCTTGCGGCCCAGCCTCATGACGCCTCCCGTGTGCTCCGGGTCCCGGCCACCTGGTGGAGTGGCCGCCGTCACCAGGCTGACCGTTCGGCGCGGGGTTGTCCAGGGCGGAACGGGTGAGGAGGAGGCCGGGACGGATCACAGCCGGCGCCGGGCCCGACCTCGGTAACGTCCTGTGCCAGGACGGGGACCGGGGGTGGTCGATGCGGGGCGAGGCGCGCTACGGGCTCGAGCACGAGCTCGCGCTGCTGCGGGACGACGGGACGGTGGCCGACCACCGGTCGCTGACCCACGCTCAGGTCGCGGCGATCGTGGACGAGCTGCCGGAGCTGCCCGGGGACCAGCCGGACCTGCGGATCGGCGACGCCGGCATCCGCCGCAAGCGTTGGTACGCCGAGGGCTACGAGCGCCTCGACGAGAACGGCGGGCTGCTCCGGTTCGACCCCAAGGGCATCGAGATCCGGACCCGCGTGCACGACTCGGTCGAGGCCGCCGTCGACGCGCTGGCCGCCGACGCGGTCACCCTGGCCGCGGTGGCCGCCCGGCACGGACTGCGCCCCGTCGCGTTCGCCCACCACCCGCAGCTGTCGGCCTACCGGCTGGACCCGCCGCCGAACGCCCACGAGCGGGCGCTGATGGCGGCCTCGCCGGAGGAGCGGACCTCGCACCTGCACATGGTGACCTGGGGGCCGGACCTGAACCTGTCGTTCCCCGAGTCGGGCACCGACCCCGCCGTGCTGGCCGACGCGGCGGCGAAGCTGACCTTCTACAGCCCCTACCTGGTGCCGTGGTCGTTCTCCTCACCGTTCCGCGACGGCCGTGTCTGGGGCGGGCTGTCGGCACGCACCGCGCGTCGCACCGGGGCGCGCCCGGCGGCGCTGGCCTACCTGCCGCCCGACGCCCCGCTGATGGTGACCGACCCCAGCCTGGTGCGGCACGCGGGCATCCCCGGGGAGGTGGGGCGGATCGAGTTCAAGGCGTTCGACGCCGTCCCGGCGGTCGCGGGGGAGGAGCCCGCCGACGGCGTGGGCACCGACCTGCCCGCGGCGCTGCTGAGCCTGCTGACCGGTCTGCTGCGCGACGACACGCTGCCCGGCCGGCGTCGGACCCCGGACGCGA
>NZ_WWFY01000462.1:0-2010 GCF_009864975.1 Pseudonocardia sp. SID8383 | reverse complement strand
GGACGCCCGGAAGGTCAGCACGCGCGCGTGCAGCACCGGACCGCCGGTCGCGCGGACGGTCGTCTCGTCGGCGCAGAGGCCGAAACCGAGGTCGGCGAGCGCGTCGAGGGTGCCGTCGGAGGCGATCCAGCCGGGCGGGGCGAAGCCGTCGGTGGACAGCCCGGTCGCGAGCAGGATCCGCCGGGCGCCGGTCAGCCGCAGGCCGGCCTCGTGCCGGGGCAGCGCCCCGAACTCGGTGCGGCGCCCGATCCGCGGTACGGAGCCGTTCTGCCAGGCGCCCACCGGGTCGCTCGTGTGGTCGAAACCGTGCAGGAGCAGGTCGTCCCCGGCGCGGACGCGGCCGGCGATCCAGCGGACCAGGTCGTCGCCGCGGCGCAGCGGCCCGTCGGGCCCCTTGGGCTGCACGAGGTGGGTCAGCGGCACGCCGCGCCGGTCCAGCTCCGCGGCGAACGCGGCGGCTCGGGCGCGGTCGGCGTCGTCGGAGTCGGTCAGGCCGGACAGCGAGACCAGCAGCGTGCTCATGGACCCCATCCGACCCGACCGAGGTGAACCCCGCGTGGAGTCACCGGATCGCGCGGACGACGATCGGCGGGCGTTCTCAGCGGGCCGTGAACCCGCCGTCCACCCGTAGTTCGGCGCCGTTGACCATCGCGGCCTCCGCCGAGGCCAGGTACACGACGGCCGCGGCGACCTCCGACGGCTCGGCGAACCGTCGCGCCGGGATCTCGGCGCGGTGCGCGTCCCCGGCCGGGTTGTCCCACGCCGCGCGACCCAGGTCGGTGAGCACGACCGTCGGCGACACCGCGTTCACCGTCACCCCGTGCGGTCCCCACTCGACGGCGAGGGTGCGGGTGAGCCCGTTGATCCCTGCCTTGGACGCGCAGTAGGCGGCGTGCTGTTCCAGCCCGCTGCTCGCCGCCTGCGAGGCGAGGTTCACGATCCGCCCGTACCCGCGCTCCACCATGACCCGGCCCGCGGCGCGCGCCATCAGCCAGGAGCCGGTGAGGTTGACGTCCAGGGTGCGGCGCCAGTCCTCGATCCGCAGCTCCAGGGCGGGGGCGAGCAGCGCGATCCCGGCCGAGTTGACCAGTACGTCGACCCGGCCGTGCCGGGCGACGACCTCCTCGACGCAGGCCGCCGCGGCGTCGGGGTCCGCGACGTCGACGACGTGCGCCGACGCGCAGACCTCCGGGACGCCGTCGGTGCGCAGGTCCGCGGCGGCGACCACGGCGCCCTGCCCGGCGAGTGCGCGGGCCACCTCCGCCCCGATCCCGGACGCCGCTCCGGTGACGAGGGCGACCGAGCCGGTGAGGTCGAACATCAGCAGTCCGTCCCGACGGTCTCCGCCTCGGCGAGGCGCTCGCCGTCGCGCCGGTCGTAGGAGTCGAGCGCGGCGACCTTCTCCGCCGACGCGCTGCCCGGGTCGAACCGGTGGTCCAGCCAGCCGGCGACCAGCATGCGGGCCAGCTCGATCCCGACCACGCGCTGGCCCATGCACAGGACCTGCGCGTTGTTGGACTTCACCGAGCGCTCGACGGAGAACGGGTCGTGCGCGGTGACCGCGCGGATGCCGGGCACCTTGTTCGCCGAGATCGCGACGCCGAGCCCGGTCCCGCAGACGAGCAGGCCGCGGTCGGCCTCGCCGTCGGCGACCTTGCGGGCGGCGGCGACGCCGATGTGCGGGTAGGCCGTGTGCCCGTCGGCGGCGACGCCGACGTCGACCACCTCGGCGACGCGGTCGTCGGCCTCCAGGTCGGCCTTCAGGCGCTCCTTGTACTCGTAGCCGGCGTCGTCGGCGCCGACCACGATGCGCAGCTTCTCGCTCACGTCTGCTCCTTCTGCGATGTCAGGACGTCGGCGACGGCCGTGACGATCAGGCCGAGGCTGGTCGCCCCGGCGTCGGGTGTGCCCACGCTCTTCTCGGCCAGCGGGCGGGCCCGGCCGATCCGGGGCCGGAGGTCGGCGGTCGCGCCGGCAGCGGTGGTCGCGGTCGCGGCGGCGGCCGTCCAC
>NZ_WWFY01000461.1:0-3234 GCF_009864975.1 Pseudonocardia sp. SID8383 | reverse complement strand
AAGGTACCCCGGGGATAACAGGCTGATCTTGCCCAAGAGTCCATATCGACGGCATGGTTTGGCACCTCGATGTCGGCTCGTCGCATCCTGGGGCTGGAGTAGGTCCCAAGGGTTGGGCTGTTCGCCCATTAAAGCGGTACGCGAGCTGGGTTTAGAACGTCGTGAGACAGTTCGGTCCCTATCCGCCGCGCGCGTTGGAGACTTGAGGAAGGCTGTCCCTAGTACGAGAGGACCGGGACGGACGAACCTCTGGTGTGCCAGTTGTCCCGCCAGGGGCACGGCTGGTTGGCTATGTTCGGGAGGGATAACCGCTGAAGGCATCTAAGCGGGAAGCCTGTTCCAAGATGAGGTCTCCCACCACCTTCGAGTGGGTAAGGCTCCCAGTAGATGACTGGGTTGATAGGCCGGAGATGGAAGCCCTGTGAGGGGTGGAGTTGACCGGTACTAATAGGCCGAGGGCTTGCCACAACGAGTTGTTCGCATCCACTGTGTGACCCTGAGTCCACAACCGTCCATGTTCCCGGTGATCCGGGGATCGTGGGGTCGGTTTGTGTGCTCGACCCCCGCCTCTCGGGGTTTTCTGGGGGGTGGGGTGATAGTTGGATAGTGTTGTCGGTGGTCATTGCGGTAGGGAAACGCCCGGTCCCATTCCGAACCCGGTAGCTAAGCCTTCCAGCGCCGATGGTACTGCACTCGCCAGGGTGTGGGAGAGTAGGTCGTCGCCGACATTCAACTTCATGGGATGTGCCCCGGACTGTCGAGTCCGGGGCATTTCTCATTTCCGGACTTTTTTCGGTCCGATGCGTGATGCCGGCCCGGCCGGGCATGAGTGTGTCTGTTTGTGGTCCCTGGCGCGGGTCCCTCGGGGCTGGTGGTCGGGCCGTGGAGCTCTCTTGTGGGAGTCGCATCCGGTCCTGTCGTGCCGGTGGGTCGGCGCACCTGGCATGCCTTCCTGTGACCTCGCACCCTCTGCAGGGGCTGCGAGGTCGCAGAAAGGTGTGCGACGTGGGCTGCGAGGAGGGGGCCGGCGGGAACACCGGCCGCCGCAGGCGTCAGAGGTCGGCGCCCACGGCGTCGTCGACACACGAGAAGCCGTCGGCGCGCAGCAGCGCCGCGAGCTCGCGGTGGACCCGGGAGGGCCAGAGCAGACCGCCATAGACGAAACCGGTGTAGGCCTGCACCAGCGCCGCGCCGGAACGGATACGGCGGTAGGCCTCCTCGGCGTCGGCGATCCCGCCGACGGAGACGACGACCTGGTCGTCGTCGAGGCGGGTACGCAGCTGCCGCACGACGGCACGGGCCCGCTCGGTCAGCGGACGCCCGGACAGCCCACCCGCACCGGTGGCGGTGACGACGTCGGGCGCGGTGCGCAGACCGTCGCGGGAGACGGTCGTGTTCGTGGCGACGACCCCGTCGAGCCGCATCCGGCGGGCCAGGTCGGCGACGGCGTCGAGATCCTCCGGCGCCAGATCGACCGTGATCTTCACCAGGAGCGGGACACGACGGTCCCGGGACACCCGGTCCAGCTCCTCGCGGACCGCGACGAGCAGCGGCTCCAGCACGTCGACCTGCTGCAGGTCCCGCAGGCCGGGGGTGTTCGGAGAGCTGACGTTGACCACGACGTAGTCGGCGTAGGCGCCCAGCGCGGCGGCGCTCGCACGGTAGTCGGAGGCGGCCTCCTCGGCGGGTACCGCCTTGCTCTTGCCGATGTTGACCCCGAGCACCGGCATCCCCGGTCCGGAGCGGGCTCGCAGCGCGGCGAGACGGGGCCCGACGGTCCCGGCCCCGGAGTTGTTGAAGCCCATCCGGTTGACCAGCGCGGCGTCGTCGACGAGCCGGAACAGGCGGGGCCGCGGGTTGCCGGGCTGCGCCCGACCGGTCACCGTGCCGATCTCGACCGCGCCGAACCCGAGCCTGCCGAGCGCGAGCACACCCTCGGCGTCCTTGTCGAAACCGGCGGCGAGACCGAGCGGGCCCGCGAACTCCAGACCCAGCACCCGGGTGCGCAACACGGGGTCCGACGGGGCGAACCGCTCCGCGACCCGCTCACCCACGACGGGTGCGGTCCCGAGCGTGCGGACCACACCGAACCCCATCCGGTGCGCGGGTTCGGACGGGACGTGCCGGAGCACGTGGCGCATGAGGGCGTCGTACATGCCCCCATCCTCACACCGGCCTAGGAGGTGCGGCGGGACAGCCCCAGCTGGTCGAGCATGCGGCGGTCGCGCTTCGTCGGGCGGCCGGCGCCGCGGTCGCGGTGGGCGAACAACGGCTGCCCGCCGGTGCTCGGCTCCGGCGGAGTGTGGTCGATGTAGCACGCCTGCGCGATCGGAGCGCCGACCCGCTTCTCGATCACCCGGGTGACCTCGACGATCCGGTTCCGGTCGTACACCCGCACCCGCACCCGGTCGCCGACCTGTACCGTCGCCGCCGGCTTCGCGGGCCGGTCGTTGATCCGCACGTGCCCGCCCCGGCACGCCGTCGCGGCGTCGGCACGGGTCTTGGCCAGGCGCACCGACCACAGCCACCGGTCCACGCGGGTCCCCTCCATCGGACCATCGTGCCATCCGGGACGGCAGTCCGGGTCTCAGTAGTGCACGGCGCCCGGTGTTCCCCCGCCCGCGGCGACGGCGTCGCCGGTGATCGCGACCGAACGGGGCGAGCACAGGAACGTGATGACGTCGGCGACCTCCGCGGCGGTCGTGATGCGGCCGATCGTCGTCGTCGCGTCCAGCTCCGCGCGGGCCTCGGCGCCGGTGATCCCGGCCGACTCCGCCCGCGCGGCGACGACGTCGGGCGTCCGCTCGGTCTCGGTGACACCGGGGTGCACGACCGTCACGTTGATGCCGTGCGGACCCAGCTCCTGCGCGAGCGCCGCCGTCATCGAGGCCACCGCCACGTTGCGCACCGACCCCACCAACGACGACGACTTCCGCGCGTTCAGGCCGCTGACGTTCACGATGCGCCCCCACCCCTGCGCCCGCATCAGCGGCGCGACCGCCCGGGCGCACCGCAGGTAGCCGAGGACCTTCGTCTCCAGCTCGACCCGCACCGCGTCGTCGGCGATCGAGGCCAGGTCGGTCGGCGGGCCCGCGCTCGCCGGCCGCGCGGCGGCGTTCACCAGCACGTCCACCCCACCGAACCGGTCGGCGACGGCGGCGACACCACGGCGGACCGCGTCGTCGTCGGTGGTGTCGACGGCGACGGCCAGCGCCTCCGGCGCACCCGCGGCGC
>NZ_WWFY01000460.1:0-2397 GCF_009864975.1 Pseudonocardia sp. SID8383 | reverse complement strand
CGGCCCGCTGTCCGGCGCCGTCCTGGCCCGGCTCGGCGGCGATCCCGCCGCGCTGCCCGCCGCGGGCGACGCCGACCCGTGGGGCGAGGACCTGCACCTGGCCCTGCACTGCTGCTACGAGCTGCACTACCGCGGCTTCGCCGGGGTCGGCGACGAGCACGAGTGGGACGTGGCCCTGCTCGGCCTGCGCGTGGCCCTGGAGGACCGGTTCCTGGCCGCCCTGCGCGCTGCGGTCCCGCCCGGCGACGACGTCGACGCGACCGTCGCCGAGCTGCTCGTCGAGCCGGTCGGGCCGGGCGCGGAGACCGGCGTGACCCACCACCTGCTGCGCCGCGGCGAACTGTGGCAGCTGCGCGAGTACGTCGTGCACCGCTCGATCTACCACCTGAAGGAGGCCGACCCGCAGGCCTGGGTGATCCCGCGGCTGCCCCCGGCCGCCAAGGCGGGCCTGGTCACCGTCGAGCACGACGAGTACGGCGCGGGCGACGCCGCGGGCATGCACGCCGTGCTGTTCGCCGACATGATGCGCGACCTCGGACTGTCCGACGCCTACGGCGCGCACGTCGACACCGTCGGCGCCGAGACCCTCGCCGAGGTCAACTTCATGTCGCTGTGCGGGCTGCGGCGCAGCCTGCGCGGCGCGCTGGTCGGGCAGTTCGCGCTGGTCGAGCTGACCTCCTCGCCCGGATCGGAGCGCCTGGTCCGCGCGATGCGCCGGCTCGGCTGCGGCCCCGCCGCGATCCGCTTCTACGACGAGCACGTGGAGGCCGACGCCGTGCACGAGCAGGTCGTGCGTCGCGACGTCCTCGCCCCGCTGCTGCGTACCGAGCCCGGCCTGGCCGCCGACGTCGTGTTCGGGATCCGGGCCGCCGGGCTGCTCGGCGACCGGCTCGGCGGGCACGTGCTGGCCCGCTGGGCGGCGGGGGAGTCGAGCCTGCGCCGCCCGCTCGATGACGGGCCGGGCCGGTGACCGCCGCCCCGGTCGAGCTGGAACAGGGCTCCTTCTGGGACGACACCGACGAGCTGCGCGCCCGCCTCGCCGAGCCGCTGCCGCGGATCCCGCCCTGGTTCGGCTACGACGCGCTCGGCTCGGAGCTGTTCGAACAGATCACCGAGCTGCCGACCTACTACCTGACCCGGTGCGAGCGGGCGCTCCTGGAGCGGTACGGCACCGACATCGCGGCCCGGTTGGGCTGCCCACGCGTCGCCGAGCTCGGGTCCGGGAGCGCGAAGAAGACGCGGCTGCTGCTCGAACACTGCTCGGCGGCCCGGCCGACGACCTACCTGCCGATCGACGTGAGCCGCGAGATGCTCGTGCTGAGCGCCGAACGCATGGCGGACCTGCCGGGGCTGACCGTCACCGGGCTGTGGGGGCGGTACGAGGCCGGCCTCGACCGGCTGCGCGACGACGGCGGCGCCCCGGTGGCGGTGCTGTTCCTCGGCGCCAACATCGGCAACACCACCACCGGTGAGCGCGCCGCGCTGCTGGCACGGATCGGCGCGACCCTGCGCCCCGGTGACGCCCTGCTGCTCTCGGCCGACCTGGTCAAGCCCGCCGCGGTGTTCGAGTCCTGCTACAACGACCCGCCCGGGTACGACGCCTTCGCCCGGTTCCGGCTCAACCACCTCGACCACCTGGCACGCCGGTTCGGCGGGAGCGTCGCCCTCGACGCGGTGCACCCGGCGGCGCACTACGACGCCGCCGCCGACGTCGTCGACGGGCGGCTGTGGGCGCGCCGGGACCAGACCGTGGTGCTGCCCGGCCTGGACCGGACGCTGGAGCTGCGTCGCGGCGACAGCGTCAACGTCGGGTTCTCGGCGAAGTTCGAGCCCGACCGGCTGCGCACCGACGTGGCCCGGCACGGGTTGCGGGCCGAGGCCGAGTGGGTCGACGACGAGCACCGCTACGGGCTGTTCCTGTTCCGTCGGGACTAGAGCACCAGGACGACCTTGCCGGTCACGTGACCCTGTTCGACCAGGGCGAGCGCCGCCCCGGCCTCGGCCAGCGGCCGGACCTCGCGCACCAGCGGGTCGAGTTCCCCGGCCGCGACGAGTGCGGCGAGAGCGTCGAGCACCGCGGTGCTGCGGTCGCGGGTGACGTCACGACCGCCCAGCTGCGCGACCAGCGGCTTGTCCGCGATCGAGTACAGCGCCGCGGCCGGGACGAGGCCGGCCACCGCGCGCAGCGCGTCCCCGCCGACCAGGTCCAGGGCGCCGTCGACACCGCCCGGCGCGGCCGCGCGGATCCGGTCGGCGACGGCGTCGCCGTAGGCCACCGGGACGGCGCCGAACCCGGCGAGCAGGGCGTGCTTGCCGGGGCTCGCCGTGCCGACGACCGCCAGCCCGCGGCGGCGGGCCAGCTGCACCAGCGGCAGGCCGACCCCGCCGCCCGCCCCG
>NZ_WWFY01000046.1:0-3500 GCF_009864975.1 Pseudonocardia sp. SID8383 | reverse complement strand
CGGTGTGCAGGACGGCGTCGCGGGGGCCGCCGCCGTGACCGCCGCGCCGGCCCGGGACGACGCCCGCTGGCGGGTCGCCGGGGCCGCACTGCTGTTCGTCGGCGGGTTCACCGTCGTGTTCGGCGCGATCATGGTCGGCGTCGTGTGGCTGTCCGACGTCCTCATCGACAACGAGGCGCTGCTGCAGCGCATCGGCGGCGTCGTGATGATCGTGATGGGGCTGGCGTTCGCCGGTGCCATCCCCGCGCTGCAGCGCGAGTACCGCTCGCACTGGACGCCGCGGGCCGGTCTCGCGGGCGCCCCGCTGCTGGGCGCGGTCTTCGGCCTGGGCTGGGTGCCCTGCATCGGGCCGACGCTGGCCGGGGTGGTCGCCGTCGCCGCCGGTACCGGGGGCGGCTCGGTGCGCGGGATCGTGCTGATCCTGGCCTACTGCGCCGGGCTCGGTATCCCGTTCGTGCTGATCGCGCTGGGCGCGACCCGGGCGGTCCGCGCGCTGGGCTGGCTGCGCCGCCACACCCGGGCGGTGCAGATCGCCGGGGGAGTGCTGCTGGTACTCGTCGGGGCGCTGCTGGTGTCCGGTCTGTGGTCCCAGTGGCTGGTCAAGCTGCAGGTCTCGATCGCCGGATTCACCCCGCCGATCTGATGAGCTCCCCGCCCGACGCCCCGCCGCAGCCGTCCGTGTCGACACCGGACGGCGTGCCCCCGTCGTCGCCGCGGCCCGGGCCGCTCGCCCGCGCGCTGGCGTTCCTGCGCAACACCTGGCGCGGGCTGACCAGCATGCGCACCGCGCTGGTCCTGCTGTTCCTCCTCGCGCTGGCCGCGATGCCCGGGGCCCTGCTGCCGCAGCGGTCGCTGAACGCGTTCCTCGTCGAGGACTTCTACCGCGACAACCCCGCCGTCGCGCCGGTGATCGACGCGGTCGGCGGGTTCGAGGTGTTCGCGAGCCCGTGGTTCGCCGCCATCTACCTGCTGCTGATGATCTCGCTGGTCGGCTGCGTGTTCCCGCGCACCGGCGAGTACCTGCGCTCGATCCGCCAGCCCCCGGTCATGACCCCGCGCAACCTGGCACGGCTGCCGCACCACGCCGAGGGCGACACGACCGCGGGCGTCGACGACGAGCTGGCCAGGGCGCGGCGGCTGCTGCGCGGCTGGCGCACCGTGGAGCGCACCGAGGACGACGGCTCCCGCACGATCTCGGCGGAGAAGGGGTTCCTGCGCGAGACCGGCAACCTCGTCTTCCACCTCAGCCTGATCGGCATCCTGCTCGGCCTGGCCGGCGGCAAGATGTACGGCTACGAGGGCGACGTCATCGTCCGCGCCGACGGCAGCGAGTTCTGCAACAGCTCCATCCTCGGCTACGACAGCTTCCGCGCCGGGCTGCGCGTCGACGGCACCGACCTCAACAACTTCTGCGTGAAGGTCGACCGGTTCGACGGCACCTGGCTGCCGAACGGCCAGCCGTCGACCTTCGGCGCCTCGGTCGGGTTCCAGACCGGGCAGGACGTCCGCGACGGCGTCAGCACCTGGCGCCCCGACGAGATCGCGGTCAACCACCCGCTGCGCACCGACGGCGACCGGGTCTACCTGACCGGCTACGGCTACGCACCGGAGTTCACGGTGACCTGGCCGGACGGGCAGAGCCGCACCGGTGAGGTGCAGTGGCGCCCGGTCGACCAGTCCGGCACCCAGCTGTCGGAGGGGGCGACGAAGTTCGAGCGCCCCGGCATCACCGACCCGGAGCAGCGGCGCACCACGCAGCTCGCCGTCACCGGGACGTTCGCACCGACCGGCGCGGTCGACCCCGAGGGCACGCTGGTGTCGGTGCACCCGGACCTGCGCTCGCCGACCGCCGACGTCGACGTGCTCCTCGGTGACCTCGGCATCGACGACGGCCGAGGCCAGTCGATCTTCAGCGTCGACCAGAGCAAGATCGACGACGGCGAGCTGCGCTCCGTCGCGACGGCGCGGCTCGGGATCGGCGACACCACACGGCTGCCGGACGGCACGGTCGTCCGGTTCGACGGTGTGACCCCGTGGGTGAACCTGCAGGTGGGCCACGACCCCGGCCAGTCCTGGGTGCTGGCCGCGGCGGTACTGATGGTCGGCGGCCTCGCGCTGTCGCTGTCGGTCACGCGTCGCCGGTTCTGGGTGCGGGTGTCCCCGCGCGACGGCGGGGGCGGTCACATCGCCCTCGGTGGTCTGGCCCGGACCGACCGGGCAGGCTACGGCGAGGAGTTCGACCGGCTCGCGACCGAGCTGCTCGACCCGACGGACAAGAAGGACGGTTAACCCGAGATGCTCGTCGACCCGACCACCGCGATGTGGAGCGACCGCCTGTTCCAGGCGACGCTCGTCGTGCTGCTGCTGGCACTGGTGTTCGCGTCGCTGGAGTACGCGGCCCGGCGCGTCGCGCGGGCCGCCGCCCGGAACGAGGAGCCCGCCCCGGTGGGGGCCGGGTCCACGGCGGTCGCGGCGCCCGAGGAGCCCCCGTCCGACGACGGCCGCCGCTCCCGTGCCGACCGCTACGGCCGGATCGGCATCTCGCTGATGGTGCTGGCGGCCCTGACCCACCTCGGGTCGATCGTGCTGCGCGGCTTCGCCGCCTACCGGTGGCCGCTGGGCAACATGTACGAGTTCACCTCGGCGCTGTGTCTGATGGCCGTCGGGGCGTGGCTGGTGCTCGTGCGCCGGCACCCGGGTCTGCGCCCGGCCGGGGTGTTCGTGCTGACGCCGGTCGTGCTGCTCATGTTCGTCACCGGCACCGTGCTCTACCTCGACGCGGCGCCGGTCGTCCCGGCCCTGCAGTCGTACTGGATCATCATCCACGTCACGACGATCACGCTGGCGTCGGGCCTGCTGCTCGTGCCCGGTGTGGCGAGCCTCCTGTTCCTGGTCAAGCGGAACGGGAAGCCGGCGTCGTGGGCCGCGAAGCTGCCGTCGGCGGAGTCGCTCGACCGGCTGGCGTACCGCGTGACGGTGCTCGCGTTCCCGCTCTACACCTTCGGCATCATCACCGGAGCGGTGTGGGCCGAGGCGGCCTGGGGCCGGTTCTGGGGCTGGGACCCGAAGGAGACCGTGGCCTTCGTCGCGTGGGTGCTCTACGCCGCCTACCTGCACGCCCGGGCCACCGCGGGGTGGAAGAACTCCGGTGCCGCGGCCTGGATCAACACGGCCGGCTTCGCCACGATCGTGTTCAACCTGTTCTTCATCAACATGGTGGTGGCCGGACTGCACTCGTACGCGGGGGTGTGAGGCGCCTCGACCACCGGGTTCCGCGCGGCTACCGTCGTTTCCCGTGAGTGAGAACGGTTCCGGCGAGCAGCCCGACGGGTCGGTGGGCCGCTACGTGCGGGAGCGCTGGGCCACGACGGAGTCCCCCGGCCGGTCCTTCGGACGGCGCAGGCGGACCGGCGGTGACGACGCTGCGGAGCCGGTTCCGGAGGCCGGCGCCACGCCGCCGCGGACCCCGTCGGCCGCCGAACGCGCCGCGTCGGCGCCCG
>NZ_WWFY01000005.1:0-9793 GCF_009864975.1 Pseudonocardia sp. SID8383 | reverse complement strand
GCCGGTGACCCGCAGGGCACCGGCCCCGGCCGTCGGCACGAGCACGGCGAGGACGGCCGCGAGCAGCGCCGCGCCCGCCGCGACCTGGAGGGCGACGGGGGCGGTACCGCTGGTCTTCCGGAGCATCAGGTGTCCAGCATGCCCGACTTGTCCGGTGATCGACCCGGCGGTGCGGTCAGGCGGGCACGTGGCGGGCGTAGACGTCGCCCGAGCGGCCCAGCGGGCGGCGCCGGTCGAGCAGGGCGCGGAGCTCGGCGGCGTCCACCCAGCGGTCGCCGGCCGAGGTGTCCCAGGTCATCGTCTCGACGGGGGAGTAGCGGTAGACGTAGCGGCCCAGGGCCTCGATGCGGGCGAGCGACTCCAGGGTCGCGTCGTGTGCGGCGGGCAGGTACTCCACCGACAGCGCGGGCAGCGGGCGCGACAGCCCGTCGAGGACGTCGGCCTCGAAGCCCTCGACGTCGATCTTGCAGAAGGCCGGGACGCCGTGCTCGGCGATGAGCGCGTCGAGCGTGCTGACCGGCACCTCGATCGAGGAGTCCCAGGTCACCCGGCTGAACCCGGCGTCGTCGGCGACGGTGTCGCGCCAGCGCTGCGACAGCGTCGAGACGGTGGGGGTGGCGCGGGAGACCCCGAGGCGGGCGGTGCCCGCCGCGGCGCCGAGCGCGAGGGGCAGGACGGTCACGGCGTCGTCGCGGCCGAAGAACAGGCGCAGCAGCCGGGTGAAGTCCGGCTGCGGCTCGACGGCGACCACCCGCGCCCCCAGGGCCCGCCAGGCACGCACCCGGTTGCCGGCGTGCGCGCCGACGTCGAAGGCGAGGTCGCCGGGACGCAGGAACGCGGAGTAGAAGCGGCGCATCCGGCGCTGCCGGCCCGGGATCCCGTGGTAGGTCGCGAGCGAGCGGGCGATGCCGGAGGCACGGGTGAGCACGCCCCGAGCGTAGTGGACGAACGAGGAGGAAACGGACTCGACGGTCAGGGGGTGTCCGGGCTGCGGCCGGCGGTCTCCACGACCCCGGCCAGCAGCGTCCGCTCGGTGACCCCGGCGATCTCCTGCCGGGCGAGCCTGCCGTCGTGCGCGGCGAGGACCGCCCGGGTCAGCAGGGCGTAGAGCGCCTCGGTCATCCACGTCGCGGACTGGGTCACGCAGAAGGCCCCGCTCCGCTGGCCGCGCCGGAACAGCTCGACGAGCAGGGTGTCCATCTCGGCGTAGCGGGCCAGGACCTCGTCGCTGGACTGGATGCGCTCGGCGAGCACCCACAGGTCCACCGAGGGCAGCAGGCCGACGATGACCCGGCGCACCGCCTCGATCGGGTCGCCCTCGTCGGTCCGGGCCTCCCGGATCGCGGCGATCCCGCGCTCCACGCCCATCTCGCTGAGCTCGGAGAGCAGGGCCTCCCGGCCGTCGACGAGCCGGTGCAGGGTCGCCCGGCTGATGCCGGCGCCGGTCGCGATCTCCGACATCGACGCGGCCGGGTTCTGCACGAGCACGGTCGCGGCCGCGAGGAGCACGTCGTTCCGCTCGATGGCCACGCCGGAGACGGTAGACCTCTCGGCGTCAGACCATCGCAGCCGTTCCGACCTGCGGATTCGCGCTGAAGAAGCGGACCATCGCATCGACGTGCCCGGTGAACGGCGGGCAGTGGACGCCGAGCCCGCCGAGCATCGCCGTCGTCGCGTCGGTGTCGTAGTGCGACGGGTGGGTCAGGTACTCCAGCGTGCTCGACGGGACCTGGAACAGCCGTCCGACGCCGGGTACGTGGTCGATGGAGAACGCGGCGAGCCCGACCGGCATCGGCACCACGCGCAGCTGCTTGCCGAGCCGGTCGGCGAAGACCTCGCACATCTCGGTCACCGTCGGCGGGGCCGGCTGGGCCAGCGCGAACGTCCGGTTCACCGCCGGGCCGTGCCCGGCCAGCGCGGCGATCCCGTCGACGACGTAGTCCGAGGGCACCAGGTTGAACCGGGTCCGCGACGCGGCGCGGGGGAGCGGCGCGAACGCCGTCCGGCCCTGCCGGGCCAGCAGCTGGAGCAGGTAGTAGGGGCCGTCGAACTTCTGCGTCGCACCGGTCACCGAGTCCCCGACGACGACCGAGGGCCGGTAGACCGACACCGGCAGGCCGGCGTCGCGGGCCTTCGCCACGACGCGCTCGGCCTCGTGCTTGGTGTGGTCGTAGTGGTTGGCGAAGGGCTGGCCGAGCTCCAGGTCGGTCTCGGAGAAGATGCCGTCGTAGCGGCCCGAGACGTAGCAGGTCGACACGTACTGCAGCCGGGCCAGCTGCGACGCGGCCTCGGCGAACCGCACGACGTGCCGCGTGCCCTCGACGTTCACCCGCCAGGCGACGTCCGCCGGCACCGAGAGGTCGTAGACCGCGGCCAGGTGGAAGATCTCCAGCGGTCCGCCGAGCAGGCGCTCGCGCTCGGCCCGTTCCAGTCCCAGTCCGTCGACGGTGATGTCCCCGACGACGAGGTCGGTGCGCCCGGCGATCTCCGGCGCCTCGCGCTCGATCCTGGCCAGCGTCGTGCGGGCCTGGTCGAGGAACTTCGCCTGCACTAGTGCGACCGCGCGCGCGTCGGGTGCTCGGCGCAGCGTCCGCGGCAGCAGGGCCGACCCGAGGAACCCCGGGAACCCGGTGAACAGCACGACACCCACGGGTGCACCGCCTCTCGCGCGGCGTCCGTGCCGCATCGTCGCTCGCCGGGACGCTATCCGGTACCGGCCGTACCGCCCGGGTGGATGTGACCTAGATCAGCGTCGACGCGTGGTCGGGCACGTCGCGCTGCACCTCGCGCGGCGGGCGCTCGTAGCCCGTCGACGGCTTCCGGTCCGGCAGCGTCAGCACCTGTCGCGCCACCGGCTCCCAGGGGATCGACCCGAGCAGGTGGTGGATCATGTTGATCCGCGCGTTGCGCTTCTGTTCGGCCTCGACGATCCACCACGGCGCGTGCTCGGTGTCGGTGTGGATCAGCATGTCGTCGCGGGCGCGGGAGTAGTCGTCCCAGCGGGTCATCGACTCGAGGTCCATCGGCGAGAGCTTCCACTGCTTGAGCGGGTTCTCCAGCCGCTCGGCGAACCGCCGCGCCTGCTCCTCGGCGCTGACCGAGAACCAGTACTTGCGCAGGTGGATACCGTCCTCGACGAGCATGTTCTCGAACACCGGCGCCTGGCGCAGGAAGCGGCGGTACTCGGTCTCGGTGCAGAACCCCATCACCCGCTCGACGCCGGCGCGGTTGTACCAGGACCGGTCCATCAGCACGATCTCGCCGGCCGCGGGCAGCTGCTCGACGTAGCGCTGGAAGTACCACTGCCCCTTCTGGCGCTCGGTCGGCGCGGGCAGTGCGACGATCCGGGTGAACCGCGGGTTGAGGTACTGGGTGACCCGCTGGATCGCCCCGCCCTTGCCCGCGGCGTCGCGTCCCTCGAAGACCACGACCACCCGTGCCCCCGACGCCCGGACCCACTCCTGCATCTGCAGCAGCTCGCCCTGCAGGCGGAGCAGCTCGGCGTCGTAGACCTTGCGCGGCAGCTTCGGGGTGCTCACCGGCACAGCCAACCAGAAGGCGGGGTGACGTGGCGGACAGCGCGGGGGGCTGGCGCGCCGCCTATTTACTCGTCTAGCGTGTTTATTCGCGACGACGACGCCGCCTCCCTGTCCCGCCACGTCCCGGAGGAGGCACCCGATGCGTGCCGTCACCACCCGTCCCGCCTTCGCGCTCGCCGCACTCGCCGTCGGCGCCTTCGCCATCGGCACCGGCGAGTTCGTGATCATGGGCCTGCTGCCCGACGTCGCCGGCGGGCTCGCCGTCGACATCCCCGGCGCAGGCCGGCTGATCTCGGCGTACGCGGTCGGCGTCGTCGTGGGGGCCCCGCTGCTGGTCGCGGCGGCGAACCGGTTCCCGCGCAAGCACGTCCTCATCGGACTCATGGCCGGCTACGCCGCGTTCAACGTGCTGTCCGCCGTCGTGCCCGGCTACCTGCCGGTGCTCGCCGCCCGGTTCCTCGCCGGGCTCCCGCACGGCGCCTTCTTCGGGATCGGCGCCGTCGTCGCGGGCGGGCTCGTGAGCGCCGACCGCCGGGCCCGCGCGATGGCGACGATGTTCGCCGGGCTGACCCTGGCCAACGTCGCGGGCGTCCCGGTCGGGACCCTGCTCGGCCAGCAGCTCGGGTGGAGGCCGGTGTTCGGCGTCGTCGGGGTGATCGCCGCGGTCGCCGCGGTGGCCGTCGCCGCCTGCGTCCCCGACGTCCGCGACGCCACCCCGGTGCGCCTGCGCGCCGAGCTGCGCGCCCTCACCCACCGTCCGGTGTGGACGGCGCTGCTGATCGCGACGGTCGGCGGAGCCGCGCTGTTCAGCACCTACAGCTACATCACCCCGATGCTGGTCGAGGTCGCCGGGTTCACCCCGACCGAGGTCACGCTGCTGCTCGCGTTGTTCGGCGTCGGCATGACCGTCGGGAACCTGGTCGGCGCCCGCCTGGCCGACATCGCGACCATGCCGACGATCTACGGCGCACTCGTCGCCGACGCCGTCGTCGCGCTGCTGTTCGTGCCGGCCCTGCAGAACCAGGCGACCGCGGTCGTCGCCCTGTTCGCCTTCGCCGTGACGACGTTCGCGCTGGTCCCGGCGGTGCAGCTGCGGATCATCAGCGGCGCCGGTGACGCGCCGAACCTGGCCTCGGCGGCCAACCAGGCCGCGTTCAACGTCGCCAACGCGATCGGGGCCGCCCTGGGCGGCACGGTGATCGCGGCCGGCTACGGCTACGCCTCGCCGAACGTCGTCGCGGCCGGGCTGGCCGTGGTCGGGCTGGTCGTCGCGGTGCCGGCCGGGCGTGGGGACCGGACGGCGGCGTCCCGGGCGCGCGCGGCCGCCGCGGCGGTGTGACGGGGTTCAGTACCCGGCGCGACGCAGCGCCTCCCCGAACACCTCGGTGATGGCGGCGTAGCCGCGGTCGTTGGGGTGGAACCGGTCGGAGGCGAGCTTGCCGCGCCAGTGCCGCGTCCGTGGGTCCCGCAGCTCGGCCAGTACCAGCCCGCGGCGCCGCACGGCGTCGTCGATCAGGCCGTTGACCTGCACCGCCGCGGCGAAGGTGCCCGGCTGGTTGCCGACGACCGTGCCGCGCGGGAGCCGGTCGAGCAGGGCCGCGTACCGGCTCCCGACGCCCTCCTGGTGCTTGGGCTGCATCAGGTCGTTCGACCCGATCAGGCACAGCAGCAGGCCCGGGTGCAGCCGCAGCGCCGCCGGGAGCTGCGCGTCGAGGACGTCGTCGACGCGGGCGCCGTACTGGGACAGGTTGACCGTGCGCCAGCCCGGCAGCAGCGGGATCAGCTGCCCGAACCAGCCGCGCTCCGGGGCCGACGCGCCGACGCCCTGGGCCATCGAGTCGCCCAGCGCGACGCACACCGGCCCGGTCCGGGCGAGCTCGGTGCGGTTGCGCTGCTCCCAGTACGCGGCGTAGGGCTCGATCTGCTGCTGCACCCGGCGGATCGCGGGCACGAACCGGGACACCGCGGTGATCACCCGGCCCGGCGGGCGCCCGGTCCGGTTGGAGAAGCCGAGATCGCCCGCGTCGGTCACGTCTCCAGTGAAGCAGAGATCGTCACCGCACCGTCGTCTCCCCGTGCGCGATCCGCGCGGTCAGCGGGGTGTCGGGGAACGACCGCAGGCTCCGCTTGAGCTCGGCGAACCCGGGCCAGGTGGCGAGGGTGTACGTCGCCTCCCACAGCCGCAGCGCGTCCTCGCCGAACGGCACGGAGTCGATCACCGGCCCGAACAGGGCCGGCCCGTCCGGCGGGGAGAACGACAGGATCGGGGTGCCGACGTCGTCGCCGCACCGCCGCCGGGCCTCCGCCACGTTCGCGGCGAGGCCCTCGTCGAGGTCGGTGCCCGTCGCGGCGTCGGCCAGGGCAGGGTCCAGACCGAGGTCCTCCAGCACCGGACGCAGGTCCCGCTGCTGCGCCATGACCCGCATGACCGGGTCGAAGCCCTCGCCGTCGGGTGCGGGGGAGTCCCACACCAGCTCGCCGAACCGGGTGTAGAGGTCCCCGACGACCTCGGGACCCGCCACCGCCTCGGCCGCGGCGATCACCCGCAGCATCTCCAGGCCGCGGAGGTGGGAGTCCGGGTAGGACTCCGAGACCTTCCGCCGCTCCTCGTAGGAGATGCCCTCGTTCAGCATCGCCAGCGGCAACGGGCGCCAGTGCACCGCCAGCTCGCGAAGGCGGCCCACCTCCACCACCCAGCGGGACGTGACCCAGCAGAACGGGCAGATCGGGTCGAAGAAGAACTCGAGTTCGTCGCTCATCCCACCCGGGTACCCGGTCGGGGTGCCGGCAGTGCCGCGCAGGCGCGACGGGGCCCGACCCGCGACGGGCCGCTCCGGACCCGACGACCCGGCGAGCGTCGGCGCTCCCACGGAGATCGACCTACGGTGGGTCCATGACGACCGTGGCACTGCTGGGAACCGGGATCATGGGCGCCGGGATGGGGCACAACATCCTCGCGGCCGGGCTGGACCTGCGGGTCTGGAACCGGACCGCGGCGAAGGCGCAGCCGCTCGCGGACGCGGGCGCGGCCCTGCACACCGATCCGGCCGACGCCGTGCGCGGCGCCGACGTGGTCGTGACGATGCTGGGGGACGCCGACGACGTCACCGCCGTCCTGGAGCAGGCCGCCGGCGGTCTCGCGCCGGGCCAGGTGTGGCTGCAGACGACCACCGTCGGCGTCGAGCCGTTCGACGGGCTCCGCGCGATCGCCGGGCGCCACGGCCTGACCCTGCTCGACGCGCCGGTGCTCGGCACCCGCGCGCCCGCCGAGTCCGGGCAGCTCGTCGTGTTCGTCGCCGGCGACCCCGCGGCGCGTCCGGTCGTCGACCCGGTGCTCGACGCCGTCGGGAGGCAGACCGTCTGGGTCGCCGAGGACAACACGACCGCCCAGGCGAGCCGGCTCAAGCTCGTCGCCAACAGCTGGGTGCTGGCGATCACCGCGGCGACGGGGGAGTCGGTCGCGCTGGCCCAGGGACTCGGCGTGGACCCGCAGGCCTTCCTCGACGCCGTCGCCGGCGGTCCGCTGGACCTGCCCTACCTGCAGAACAAGGCGAAGGCGATCCTCGACGACGACTTCACGCCCAGCTTCACCGTCGACAACGCGGCCAAGGACGCGGGCCTGATCGTCGCCGCGGCGGAGGCCTCGGGCACCCGGCTCGACGTCGCGTCCGCGGTGCGGGAGCGGCTGCGGCGGGCGTCGGAGCGCGGGCACGGCGGCGACGACATGGCCGCCGCCTACAAGGCGTCCTGATCACCGGGCCCTGATCACCATCCGCTGATCAGGGCCTGCTCAGGTTCCTCTCAGAGCCGTCGGCGAGACTGGCGCCCATGCGCATTCTGGTGGTCGACGACGACAAGGCGGTCCGTGACTCGCTGCGTCGTTCGCTGGCCTTCAACGGCTACCAGGTCGACCTCGCCGAGGACGGCCAGGTCGCGCTGGACAAGATGCTCACCGACCGGCCCGACGCGCTCGTCCTGGACGTGATGATGCCGCGCGTCGACGGGCTGGAGGTGTGCCGGCGGCTGCGCAGCGCCGGTGACGCGCTCCCGATCCTCGTGCTCACCGCCCGCGACGCGGTGTCGGACCGGGTCGCCGGGCTCGACGCCGGCGCCGACGACTACCTGCCCAAGCCGTTCGCGCTGGAGGAGCTGCTCGCCCGGCTGCGCGCGCTGCTGCGCCGCCGCACCCCCGACGCCGACGACGACGCGGGCACCAGCCCCGCGCTCACCTTCGGCGACCTGTCGCTGGACCCCGACACCCGCGAGGTGTCCCGGGGCGGACGGCCGATCAGCCTCACCCGCACCGAATTCTCCCTGCTGGAGCTGCTGCTCGCGCACCCGCGCCGGGTCCTGACCCGCGCCCAGATCCTCGAGCAGGTGTGGGGCTACGACTTCCCGACCAGCGGCAACGCCCTGGAGGTCTACGTCGGCTACCTGCGCCGCAAGACCGAGGCCGAGGGCGAGCCCCGGCTGATCCACACCGTGCGCGGTGTCGGCTACGTCCTGCGGGACACCCCGCCGTGACCCAGCTGCTCCCGCCCGACGAGGAGCGGGCCGAGCGCTGGTGGCGCCGCGGGCCCGCGGCCGAGCCGGACCGTGAGCGGTTCACGCTGCGCGCCCGGATCGGGGTGCTCGCCGCACTCGTCGCCGCCGCGATGGTGCTGCTCGTGTCCGCCGCCGCGTTCCTCGTCGTGCGCCAGAACCTCACCAGCTCGCTGGACGAGACGCTGCGCCAGCGCGCCTACGCCGCGGCGCAGAGCGACCTGATCGACCCGCGGCTGCTCGCCGCGCTCCCGCCCGACGTGCTCGGCGCGGCCGACCTGCACATCGCGCTCGTCTACTCCTCGGGCGTGGCGACCTCGGCGGACGAGTCGTCGCGGCCGCCGCTGGGGGAGCCGGAGATCGAGGTCGCCCAGGGCGGGCCGACCCAGCCGGGCCGCACCGCCGAGCTCGACGGCGTGCCGTACCGGATCGTCGCGGTCCGGGCAGGGGACGGCCGCGCGCTGGTGCTGGCCCAGCGGCTCGACACGATGACCCGGGTGGTGACCCGGATGGGCACCGCGCTGCCGATCGTCGGGCTGGGTGGCGTCGTGCTGGCCGCGCTCGCCGGGGTCGCCGTCGCCCGGACCGGGCTGCGGCCGGTGCTGCGGCTGACCGCGGCGACCGAACGCGTGGCCAAGACCGGTGACCTGCGCCCGATCCCCATCTCGGGGTCCGACGAGCTCGCCCGGCTCACCCAGTCGTTCAACACGATGCTCGGCGCGCTGGCCGCGTCGCGGGAACAGCAGCGCCGGCTCGTCGCCGACGCCGGGCACGAGCTGCGCACCCCGCTGACCTCGCTGCGCACCAACCTGGAGCTGCTCGCCTCCGCCGACCGGCCGGACACCCCCGACCTGCCCGCCCAGGACCGCACCGAGCTGCTCGACGACGTCCGCGCCCAGGTCGAGGAGCTGTCCCACCTCGTCGGGGACCTCGTCGAGCTCGCCCGCGACGACGCCCCGACCATGACCAGCGAGGCACTGGAGCTCACCGAGATCGTCGACCGCGCCCTGGACCGGGTGAAGCGACGCGCGGGGGAGGTCGAGTTCGACGTCCACCGCACCCCGTGGATCCTCGACGGCGACGCCAGCGCCCTCGAACGGGCCGTGCTCAACCTGCTCGACAACGCCGTGAAGTGGAGCCCGCCCGGCGGCACGGTGCGGCTGTCGATGGTGCCGATCTCGCCGGAGTGGCTGGTCATCGAGGTGGCGGACGCGGGTGAGGGGATCGCCGCGGAAGACCTGCCGCATGTGTTCGACCGCTTCTACCGGGCCGACACCTCGCGGACCATGCCCGGCTCCGGGCTGGGGCTGTCGATCGTCGCGCAGGCGGCGGCACGGCACGGGGGAGAGGTGCGGGCCGGGCGCGCCCCGGAGGGCGGTGCGCTGCTCTCGATGGCCCTGCCGGGCCGGTACGTGGCGGAGCCGGAAAGCCCATAGCCTGGTGTGACACGACGTGACACAGCGGTGACACGACGGACGGAGACGACGGACGGTGGACGCATGACCCAGGACAACCCGCCCGACGAGCCGACCCGCACCGGAGCGGGGACGTCCGGTGGGGCCTCCGGGGACGCGGCCGGCCGCGAGGGCGGGCCCGCCGCCACCGCGGGACCGGCCGGGTCCTCCGGCGACGCCGCCCCGGAGGAGGACGGGCCACGGTCGTCCTCGTCGGGGTCCTCCACCGACGGGTCCGCGTCGGACGGGGTCACCGAC
>NZ_WWFY01000459.1:0-2881 GCF_009864975.1 Pseudonocardia sp. SID8383 | reverse complement strand
GGTCCGCGAGCCGCGGCTGCCGCGGCTCGGCGCCCGGTACGCCGCACCGGGGGCGCAGGCGGCCACGACACCGGCCGATCCCGACCGGGCGGCCTGGGAACGGCTCGACGCCGGCGGCGACCCGACCGTCGGCCCGCGTGAGGGGGAGAACTAGCATGACCTCGACGTCCGGGCGACGCGCGAGCGGAGGAGGAGTCGGCCCTGTGAGCACTACGGACACTGCCGGTACTGCCGGACACCCGAACGGGACACCGGGTCGCGTACCCAGCGTCCTCGAGTCCATCGTGGACGGAGTCCGGGAGGACCTCGCCGAGCGCGAGAGCGTCGTCGACCTCGCCGAGATCAAACGGCGGGCCGCGGCCGCGCCGCCGCCGCGGGACGCGATGGCGGCCCTGCGCGAGCCGGGTGTCGGCGTCATCGCCGAGGTGAAGCGGGCCAGCCCGTCGAAGGGGTCGCTCGCCGACATCCCCGACCCGGCCGACCTCGCCGAGGCCTACTCCGCCAACGGCGCGCGGGTGATCAGCGTGCTCACCGAGCAGCGCCGCTTCGGCGGCTCGCTGGCCGACTTCGACGCCGTCCGCGCCCGGGTCGACACCCCGCTGCTGCGCAAGGACTTCGTCGTCACGCCGTACCAGGTGCACGAGGCCCGTGCGCACGGCGCGGACGTCGTACTGCTGATCGTCGCCGCGCTGGAGCAGCCGGTGCTCGCCTCGTTGCTCGACCGCGTCGAGTCGCTCGGGATGACCCCGCTGGTCGAGGTGCACACCGAGGAGGAGTGCGACCGCGCCCTGGAGGCCGGCGCCACCCTGATCGGGGTGAACGCCCGCAACCTGCACACCCTCGAGGTGAACCGGTCGGTCTTCGGTGAGATCGCCCCCGGGCTGCCGTCGCACGTGCTCAAGGTCGCCGAGTCCGGCGTCCGTGGCCCCGGTGACCTGCTCACCTACGCGGGCTGGGGAGCCGACGCGGTGCTGGTGGGCGAGGGCCTGGTGACCAGCGGTGACCCGTCGGCCGCGGTGCGCGGGCTGGTCGCGGCCGGGTTCCACCCGTCCTGCAGCCGCAACGGCGGCTGAGCCGTGCTCGTCACGCTCGCCGCGGCGCTCCCGACGTCCATCCCCAGCCCGGACCGCGGTGTCTGGCACCTCGGCCCGGTCCCGATCCGGGCGTACGCGCTGTGCATCATCGCCGGCATCGCGGTCGCCCTGTGGTGGGGCGAGCGTCGGCTGCAGGCGCGCGGCGGGCGGGCCGGGACGGTGCTCGACGTTGCGGTGTGGGCGGTGCCGTTCGGCCTGCTCGGCGGGCGGCTCTACCACGTCGCCACCGACTGGCGGACCTACTTCGGCCCCGGCGGCAACCCGTGGGGTGCGCTGGAGATCTGGAACGGCGGGCTCGGGATCTGGGGCGCCATCGCGCTCGGCGGGGTCGGGGCCTGGATCGGCTGCCGCCGCCACGGCGTCCCGCTGCCGCTGTTCGCCGACGCGGTCGCGCCCGGCATCATCGTCGCCCAGGCGATCGGGCGGCTCGGGAACTGGTTCAACCAGGAGCTCTACGGCGGCCCGACCACGCTGCCCTGGGGCCTGGAGATCTACCGCCGGGTCGACCCCGCGACCGGGCTGGACGACCCGCTCGGCGGCGTCGCGCTCGACCCCACGCCGATCGCGGTCGTGCACCCCACCTTCCTCTACGAGCTGCTGTGGAACCTCGTCGTCGCCGCGCTGATCGTGCTGGCCGACCGCCGGTTCCGGCTCGGCCACGGCAGGGTGTTCGCGCTCTACGTCGCGGGCTACACCCTCGGCCGGTTCTTCATCGAGCTCATGCGCACGGATCCGGCGACCCGCGTGTTCGGCGACATCCGGATCAACGTCGTCGTCTCGGCCGTCGTGTTCGTCGGAGCGGTGCTCTACGTCGCGTTCGCCCGGCGCGGCCGCGAGGAGTTCGTCGCGCCCGAGCCGGAGGACACCACCGCTCCCGGGGAGCAGGGCACGCCCCAGGAGCGCGAGGACGCGTGAGCGCGTTCGCGGGCTTCGGCGACGGCGCCGTCGAGTTCTACGACGGCCTGCTCGCCGACAACTCCCGGGCGTACTGGACCGACCAGCGCGAGGTCTACGAGAGCGACGTCCGCGGCCCGATGACGGCGCTGCTCGCCGACCTCGAACCGGAGTTCGGGGCGGGCAAGGTGTTCCGGCCCTACCGCGACGTGCGCTTCGCCGCGGACAAGACGCCGTACAAGACCCACTGCGGCGGCTTCGCCGAGCCGTTCTACGTCGAGGTGTCCGCGGACGGGATGCTCGCCGCGGGCGGCTACTACTACATGGCGCCCGACCAGCTGACCCGCTACCGCGAGAGCGTCGACGACCAGCGCCGCGGCGAGGACCTGCGGGCCCGGCTCGACACCGCCCGCGCCGCCGGGCTCACCGTCGACGGCGCGACGCTCAAGACCCGCCCGCGCGGCACCGACCCCGGCCATCCGCGGCTGGACCTGCTGCGGCACAAGGGGCTCTACGTGTCGCGGAACTGGCCGCCGGACGACGTGCTGCACGGCCCGCGGGCCCGGGACCGGGTCCGCACGGTGTGGCGGGCCTCCCGCCCGGTCACCGAGTGGCTCGACGACCACGTCGGTCCCAGCGAGCTCCCGCGCCGCTGACCCGCCGACGGTCCGGGCGGCGCCCGACGGGTTTCCGTGACACGGTCGACAACCTGCGCGGTGATCCGGACGACGGCCGGGGGACGAACACCGCGGACGGGCCGACGCGGTCCGGGGCGACGCACGGGGGAGTGGGCATGGGAGTGCAGGGGCGGACGCGGGGCCGGCGCACCCGTGACGGGCTGCTGGCACTGGTGACGGCGGCGTTCGTCGTCGCCGGGTGCACCGCGGCCGGGC
>NZ_WWFY01000458.1:0-11080 GCF_009864975.1 Pseudonocardia sp. SID8383 | reverse complement strand
GGATCGCCGCGGCCGTCGCGGACGCCGACGCGGACGGCACCCCGCGGCTGGCCGCGCTGGACGTCAACCTCGCGCAGGCCGCGAGCCAGCTGACCGCCGTCGCCCCGGACCTGCGGTCGGTCGCGGCTCGGATCGACGCGCTCGACCGGCAGATCGGGGTGCTGGCCGACGCGCTCGCACCGCTGCAGGGCACCACCGAGCGGATCGGCCGCATCGTCGACCGGCTGCCGGACCGCACCCGGCGCCTGGTCACCCGTCCGGCGACGGAGGGCTGAGCGCCACCACTCGGCCGGCAGCCGCGGCCCGGACACACGAACGAGCCGGCCCGCCGTCTGCGGACCGGCCGTTCGCCGGAGAAGCCGGGCTGTGCCCCCGGACCTCGGGTGTCTCAGGACTGGTCGGCGACCTGGTCCAGGACGGTCTTCTGGGCCTGCTCGGAGGAGGCCTTGTTGCCCTGCTCGTTCGACGAGTCGATCGAGTTGTCCTGCACGATCTCCTGGCCGGAGCCGCCGCGGACGTCCTCGTTCGCGAAGTCGCTCAGCGAGGCGATGCCGTCGACGTTCGCCGCCGGGTTCGCCTGGGTCACCGGGGCGCCGTTGGCGTTGCCCTGGGTGCTCTCCGACGACTGGGTGCCGGTGGCCGAACCCGCGGTCTCCTGGGTGCTGGTCTCGCTGCGGTCGCCGCGCTCGTGGTCGGCGAAGGCCATGCCGGCTGCACCGATGGTCATGGGGACGGCGAGCGCCGCGGCGGTGGCGATGCGGAAGAACTTGCGCATGGGGGACGATCCTCTCGGGGAAGGAGCCCGGCCGACCCGGTCGTAGGGGCCGGCACGGGCGGTCGGCGCCGGAGCGGTGGGTTGTGCCCGGCGGCCGGGGACGGCGGCGGATCAGCCCGCGAGGCCGGCGATCTGCTCGACGACGGTCTTCTGGGCCTGCTCGGTGGAGGCCTTGTTGCCCTGCTCGTTCGAGGAGTCGATCGAGTTGTCCTGGACGATCTGCTGTCCGGACCCCTCACCGCCGTCGTAGTCCTCGTTGGCGAAGTCGCTCAGGCCGAGGACGTCGCTCACGTTCAGCGCCGGGTTCGCCTGGGTGACCGGGGCGAACGAGCTGTTGCCCTGCTCGGTGGCGGCACCCTGCTCGGACGATGCGGTGGCCTCGGAAGCCTGGCCCTGATCGACGGTGTCGTCGGCGAAGGCCATCCCGGCCGCACCGAGGGTCATCGGGACGGCGATGGCGGTGGCGGCCAGAGTACGCACGGACTGACGCATGGAATGCGTTCCCTTCATGTTCACTGCTGTCGACTGCACGCCCCGGAATTCGAGGACGTACTGCGGAGAAAGGTAACCGGCGTTCTCCCGGAATGCGCGCCGACACCGGGTGACGTCATCGACACCCGTCTCGGTGAACCGCTGATGATGTGTTGCACGTAGCGATCCCGACACCCTCGGACAATAGGTGGCTTGGCTCTGAGCTGCCGGAACGGTGAATCGGCGACATCACTCATTCGAGTGACATCCGGCCTGTACGCGCACTCCGAACAACGCGCGCGAATGCCGTTGCACGTGGACACGGCGGGGTTACGGATCGATTTCCCTCGATTATGGTGACAATCGCGACCCGGTGATCGATTGCACGGTGATCGATTTCCCGGCGGAAGGGACTAGGAGCGCAGCAGGGCCAGCCCCGGCCACACCAGCGCCATCAGCGTCGAGGCGAGGTCGTCGGGGTCCCCGCCGTCGCCGGCCCAGTCGGCCAGACCCTCGGCCGCACCCGCCAGCGCCGCCGCGATCGGGGTGGTGACCGTCGCCGGGTCGATCCCCTCGGGGGCGACCAGCTCGGCGGCCAGCAGCTGTGCCACCCGGTCGACGATGCGGGTGCGCGCCGCGTGCACCTCGTCCGCGAGTGCCCCGGTGCGGGCCTGGCGGTAGAGCACCGACCAGCCGTCGCGGTGGATGGTCACGCTGGCGAAGAACGCCCGGAGGCCGCGGTGCAGGCGCACCTCGGCGTCGGCCGGTGCCCCGGCTGCGGCGCCGGAGACCGACTCCAGCAGCCGGTCGGACTCGCGGCGGATGCACCGCCGCAGCAGTTCCTCTTTCGAGCCCCCGCCGTGCGTGTAGACCATCGGCTTCGACAGCCCCGCCTCGTCGGCGACGGCGTCCATCGACGCGTCGTGGAACCCGTCCCGGGAGAACACGCGCACCGCCGCGTCGAGGACCTGCTTCTCGCGCTGTGCGGGCGGGAGCCTGCGGCGGGGTGGGGGTGCCATCTCGACAGCTTAGCTACTGCTGCGTAAAGTACGCCCCGTCCGAGCCGGTACGGCGAGTACCGGACACTTGTGTGAACCACGGCGAGGTGGAGCGAGCGATGGCCGACACGGTCGACATCAACGAGCTGGGTCGCAGCGTCGACCCCAAGTCCCTGTCCGACGAGCAGCTGATCTCCACCCTCGGCACGGCCCTGCGTGACGGGAACGCGAAGGACGTCGACCCGTCGCTGTTCGCCCGCCTGGTCAAGACCGCGTCGAAGCAGCAGCTGGCGACCGTGATGTCGTCCGAGGTCCGCCGGCCGGTGCTGGAGGCGATCTTCGGCCGGATGAGTGAGTTCTACTCGTCGAAGGGTGCCTCCGGGAACCGGCAGGTCGTGCACTGGCACATCAAGGACGGCTCGACGACCGACAGCTTCCAGACCGTGCTGCAGAACGGGACCTGCACCGTCACCGAGGGCACCGACGAGGACGCCCGGACCGCGCTGACCATGCCGGGTACCGAGTTCCTGAAGGTCGCCACGAACAACGCCAACCCGGTGACCCTGTTCATGACGCGCAAGCTCAAGGTCTCCGGCGACGTCGGCTTCGCGACCGCCCTGCAGAAGATGTTCCAGATCCCGTCCGCCTGACGAGAACCGCGACCGAACAGCGGAGAGCTGAGATGACTTCCTTCGAACTGTCCGAGGAACACCGCGAGCTGCAGGAGTGGGTGCACGGCTTCGCCGCCGACGTCGTACGTCCGGCCGCCGCCGAGTGGGACGAGCGCGAGGAGACCCCGTGGCCGATCCTGCAGGAGGCCGCGAAGATCGAGCTCTACAACTTCGAGACCCTCGCCTCCTTCTGGGGTGACGAGACAGGGCTCTCCATGCCGCTGGTCAACGAGGAGCTCTTCTGGGGCGACGGCGGCATCGGCATGGCGATCTTCGGCACCACCCTCGCGGTGGCCGGCATCTTCGCCTCCGGCACGCCCGAGCAGATGGTCGAGTTCATCCCGCAGTGCTACGGCGATGCCTCCGAGCCGCAGGTCGGCGCGTTCTGCTCGTCCGAGCCCGAGGCCGGCTCCGACGTCTCGGCGATGCGCACCCGCGCCGTCTACGACGAGGCGAAGGACGAGTGGACCCTGACCGGCCAGAAGGCCTGGGCCACCAACGGCGGCATCGCGAACATCCACGTGGTGCAGGCCGTCGTCGACGCAGACCTGGGCAGCAAGGGCCAGGCCGCGTTCGTCGTCCCGCCGAACACCCCCGGCCTGGAGTCCACCCGCAAGATCAAGAAGATGGGTCTGCGCGCGTCGCACACCGCGGACGTGTTCCTCGACGACGTGAAGCTCCCCGGCTCCTGCCTGCTCGGCGGCAAGGAGAAGCTCGACGAGCGGCTCGCCCGCGCCCGGTCGGGGGAGAGGTCGAAGGGCTCGGCCGCGATGCAGACCTTCGAGCTGTCCCGCCCGACGGTCGGCTCGCAGGCGATCGGCATCGCCCGCGCCGCCTACGAGTACGCGCTGGAGTACGCCAAGGACCGCGTCGCCTTCGGCCGTCCGATCATCGAGAACCAGTCGATCTCGTTCATGCTCGCGGACATGAAGACCGAGATCGACGCCGCCCGGCTGCTCGTGCACCGGGCCGCGTGGATGGGCCGCAACAACGTCCCGTTCACCGCGGGCGAGGGGTCGATGTCCAAGCTCAAGGCCGGCCGGGTCGCCGTGTGGGCCACCGAGCGCGCCATCCAGATCCTCGGCGGTGCGGGCTACTCGCGCGAGCACCCGGTGGAGCGGATGCACCGCGACTCGAAGATCTACGACATCTTCGAGGGCACCGAGCAGATCCAGCAGCTCGTCATCGCCCGCGCGATCTCCGGGAAGCACCTGGCGTGACCCCGGCGGCCGGTCGGCTGCGACGGTCGGCGGACCGGTCCCGCTCGGCGGGTCGTACCGCGGCCGGAGGCCCGACCGCCCACAGCGGGACGGCCGGCCGCCCGGCAGTGCTGTCACCCGTCCGGGTTCCGCGCCGGGGCGAGACCTGGTTCTCAGGTTCCGGTCGTGCCGACGACACCGACCTGGCGCGGGATCCGGTGACCACCGGCACCGCGTTCCGTCCGTCCGAGGCGCACCCGGTCGTCGTCGAACCGACGAGAACGCGTCACCGCAGGCCGCCGCCCTCGTTCACTGATCAGGAAGATCGACAACGGGGGAAGGCATGGCACGGACGACGACGTCCACCCTGCTCGCGCTGGCCGTCACCGCGGCCTGCCTGACCGGCGTCGCGGGGGTGGCGGCGGCCTCCCCGGAGCGCGCCGCCGACCCCGGGCCCGCGCTCACCGCGCCCGGCCTGGACGAGAGCCTCACCTGCCACGGCGACCTCGCCCGTTCCGCGGGCGCCCCGGTCCTGCTGGTGCCGGGGACGACGCTGGACCCCGACGTCAACTTCGACTGGAACTACGCGCGCGCCTTCGCGCAGGAGGGCCGGGCCCACTGCCTCGTGCAGCTGCCCGCGCACGCGACCGGGGACATCCAGGTCGCGGCCGAGCACGTCGTCCACGCGATCCGCACCATGCACGACGAGGCCGGCGGCCCGATCTCCGTCGTCGGGTTCAGCCAGGGCGGCATGGTCCCGCGCTGGGCGCTGAAGTACTGGCCGGACACCCGCGGCATGGTCACCGACATGATCGGGATCGACCCGTCGAACCACGGCACGCTCGACGCCTACCCGGTCTGCGGACCCGGCTGTGTCCCCGCGTTCTGGCAGCAGCAGACCGGCTCCCGGCTCCTCGCCGCACTCAACGACGGACCGGAGACGTTCGCCGGGATCGACTACACCGTCGTCTACACCGTGACCGACGAGGTCGTGGTCCCGAACCTGCCGCCCGCGGCGAGCTCGGAGCTGCGTCGCGACGGCGCGGGCCGGATCGCGAACATCCCCGTCCAGTCGCTCTGCCCGGTGCACGTCGCCGAGCACCTGACCATGGGCAGCACCGACCCGGTCGGGTACGCCGTCGTCGCCGACGCGCTGCACCACGACGGCCCCGCCGACGCGGGCCGGATCGACCGCGCCGTCTGCCTGGCCGACGTCATGCCCGCCGTCGACCGGACGCAGCTCCCGGCGAACGAGGTGCGGCTGCTGGGGCAGGTCGCGACCAGCATCGCGACCGAGCTGCGGGTGGCCGTCGAGCCGCCCCTGCGGGACTACGCCCGCGGGTGACCGGTGGGCGTGCCCGCGGGGGCCCGGGGAGGATGGGGATCCCACCGGGTCCTGCAGCGGGCCCGGACCGTGCTGTGAGGAGACCACGTGCCGAGCGTGACGTTCCGTGGACGTACCTGGAACCGGGACCGGGCGATGGTCATGGCGATCGTGAACCGGACCCCCGACTCGTTCTACGACCACGGCGTCACCTTCGCCGAGCAGGCCGCCCGGGACCGGATCACCGCGGTCGTCCGGGAGGGTGCCGACGTCATCGACATCGGCGGCGTCCCGGCCAGTCCGGGCACCGAGGTCACCGAGCAGGAGGAGATCGACCGGGTCGTGCCGACCGTGGAGTGGGCGCGCCACACGTTCCCCGACGTCGCGATCTCGGTCGACACCTTCCGCGCCGGGCCCGCCGACGCCGTCTGCGCCGCCGGGGCCGACCTGGTCAACGACAACTGGGCCGCCGCCGACGGGGCGATCCTCGACGTCGCCGCCCGGTACGGCGCCGGCTACGTCAGCGCCCACACCGACCACGTCACCCCGCGCACCGAGCCGCACCGGCCCCGCTACGCCGACGTGCTCCGCAGCGTCATCGACCAGACCGTCGCGCTCGCCGAGAAGGCCGTCGCCGCGGGCGTGCCCGCCGGGGGGATCCTCATCGACCCGGCGATCGACTTCTCCAAGAACACGTTGCACAGCCTCCAGGTCCTGCGCGGCATCGACGAGATGGTCGCGACCGGCTGGCCGGTGCTGCTGGCGATGTCGAACAAGACCGTCGTCGGTGAGTCCCTGGCCGTGCCGCTGGAGGAGCGGCTGACCGGCACCCTCGCCGCGACGGCGCTGGCCGCGGACCGCGGCGTCGCCATGGTGCGCGCCCACCAGGCCCGGGCCACCCGCGAGACCTGCGAGATGGTCGCCACCGTCCGCGGCGAGCGGAACCCGTCGCGGGCGGTGAGACTGCTCGCGTGAGCATGATCCACCAGATCTTCCCGGCGGCCGACGCCGGACCGCTGTCGACCGAGCAGCTCGAACGGCTCTACGCCTACCCGGACGACCGCCTCCGGCTGTCGGTCAACTTCGTGTCCAGCGCCGACGGCGCCGTCGAGGTCGCGGGCAGCTCGGCCGGGCTGTCCACCCCGCCCGACCGCGCGGTGCTGGACCTGGGGACCGACCTGGCCGACGTCGTGCTCGTCGCGGCCGGGACGGCCGCCGCCGAGGGGTTCACCGGCGTCAAGCACAACGACCGGATGGACGACCGGCGCCGCCGCTTCGGGCTGTCGGAGTTGCCGTCGACGGCGGTCGTCACCTCGTCGGGGAAGTCGCTCGACCCGTCGGCGCCGGTGCTGACCGACACCGTGGTCCCCACGATCGTGCTCACCTGCGAGTCGGTCCCCGCGGACCTGCGCGGCCGGTGGGCCGACGCCGGCGCCGAGGTCGTGCTCACCGGCGACGAGTCGGTCGATCTCGCCGTCGCCGTCGCCGCGCTGGGGGAGCGGGGGCTGCGCCGGATCAACTGCATGGGCGGGCCCGCGCTGTTCGGCAGTCTGGCCGAGGCGGGCCTGGTCGACGAGCTGCGACTGACCCTCGCGCCGTTCCTGGTCTCCGGCGAGGCAGGCCGGATCGCCCGCGGCGCGGGCATGGACCCCGCGCGTCTCGAGCTCGTCAGCGTCGTCACGGGGGACGACACGCTCCTCATGCGCTACCGGGTGCGCGAGGCGCCGTCGTCCTGACGGGGAACCCCGGAGGGGGAGGTCCCGATCACGCACGGCGACGGTTGGGGCAGGATGGTGCCGTGTCGCGTCCCTCGAACATGCTGGCGGACGGCGTCGTCGTCCTCAGTCCGCTCGGCTGGGACGACGTGACGGCCCACCTCGCGGGTGAGGACGCCGAGATCGTCCGCTGGCTCGGTGGCGCACCCGCGACCCCGGCTACCGCCCGCGCCCACGTCCGCCGTGCGATCGAACGCTGGGCCGACGACGGGCCGAAGCTGAGCTTCGGCATCCGGGTCGACGGCGGCGCCGTCCTCGCCGGGACCATCGACGTCGACCTGGATCCCGCGGGGGACCGGGCCGGTCTGTCCTACGGCGTCTACGCGGCGTACCGCCGTCGCGGCCTCGCGACGCGCGCGGTCCGGCTCGCCGCCCGCTACCTGGGCGAACGGGGTGACGTGCGATGGATCTCGATCGACGTCGACCCGCAGAACACCGCATCGGTCGGGGTCGCGCGACGGGCCGGGTTCCGGTTCCTGCGCCACGTCGTCGACGACGAGGGGTCCTTCGACCGCTACGAGCTCCTCGTCCGCGCGCCGGTGGTGCCCGCGCCGCCGCCGCGTCCGCGGCACGGCCGGCCCTGACCCCGTTCGCGGTCGCCCGTCCGGTGCCCCGGTCGTGGGGACACCGGACGGGCGACGTCGCGAGCGCCGGTCGGGGGTCCGGCGCTCGTCGGTCCGCCGTCAGGAGACGGTCGGAGCCTCGATGTACATCACGCCCGGGACCTCGAACACGGGCAGCGCGCCGGCGTCGTCGGCCGACGGGAGGTCGACGTCGTCCGCGGAGGGGAGCTCGGGAGCGTCGTCGGCCGAGGGGAGCTCGGGCGCGTCCGGAGCGGAGGGGACCTCGGGCGCGTCCGCGGACTGCAGCGAGGCGGTGGAGAGGTCCTCCGCGCCCGGCAGCGAGTCCGCCGAGGGGAGCGCGTCGGTGCTCGGCAGGGAGTCGGCCGAGGGGAGCGCGTCGGTGCTCGGCAGGCCGGGGAGCGCGTCGGCCGACGGCAGCTCCGGCAGACCGGAGGTCTCGCCGTGCGGGGTCTGCAGCTCGCCGAAGGAAACGCTGTTCGCGTCGTTCGACAGGGTGCCGTCCTCGTAGGACGGCAGGGCGGAGGTGTCCGGGGCGTCGGGTGCCTCGGGCAGTTCGGCGGCCGAGGCCTGGCCGACGACACCGGCGCCGAGCGCGGCGATGCCGGCGCCGGCGAGGGACAGCCGCAGGGCGGTACGGGCGAGCGGGGTCATGCGCACGTCCTTCCAAGGGGGAGCGGGGAAGCTGAGGGCCGACGGACGACCCTCGCCGGGGGACAACGAGACCCCCAGCGGTCGGTTGCGTTCCGCAGTCACTCGGCGGCGATCTTCACTCGTACGAGTGGCAACCTGAGAGGGGGCTCGCACGTACGGAGCCTTCTCGTCACTCCAAACAGGCATCAGGTGGTCCACTCGCGGCACACGTACGCGGGGGAGCAGGATGAGTGTGTGCGCGCGCCGAGCTCCTCCGTCCGCCACTCCGTCCGTCGTTCGGCGCCCGTCGCGGGAGCGCTGGCCGGGGCCCTGGGCGGGGCGGGCGGCGCCGCCGCGGCCGCGATCGGCTGGCACTACTCGACGATCCTGCTGCACCCGTCGCCGCACCCGGGGCTGCCCGAGCGGGTCGTCACCGCCGGGGACGGCACCGTCGAGCTGGCGCGGACCCGGCTGTCCGCACAGCCGGGTGTCTGGGGGCTGCGAGGCCCGGCCGGACTCGCCGTCGTCGGTCCGGTCCTGGACCGCGGGCGCCGCACCGTCGTCCGGGAGCTGCGCGCCGGCCCGGTCCCGGCGACCGGCCCCGCGGTGCTCGACGCCGGCCCGTTCGACCCGGACCCGTCCGCCCGCGGGCTGCCCTTCGACGACGTCCGGGTGCCCACCGACCTCGGCCTCGCACCGGCCTGGCGCATTCCCGCCCCGGACGCCGGTGACCCGGACACCTGGGCGCTGTGCGTGCACGGCCGAGGCGGGACCCGGCGCGAGGCACTGCGGATCCTGCCCGCGCTGCACGCGGCCGGGCTGACCCAGCTCGTCGTCAGCTACCGCGGGGACGGGACCGCCCCGGAGTCACCGGACGGGCGGTCGCACCTCGGCGACACCGAGTGGCGCGACATCGACGCCGCCGCGGCCTACGCCCTGGTCCACGGCGCGCGCCGGCTGGTGCTGGTCGGCTGGTCGATGGGGGCCGCGGTGGGCGGGGCGTTCCTCGACCGGTCCCCGCACGCCGACCTCGTCGACGCCGTGGTCTGGGACGCGCCGCTGCTCGACTGGCGTCGCACGCTGCGCAGGCAGGCCCGCAACCGCGGTCTCCCGCCGACCCTCGCCGGGGTCGCGGCCCGGTTCACCGCGCGCCGGATCGGGATCGACCTCGACCGGTTCGATCTGGTCCGGCGCCCGCCCGCGGTCCGCCCGCCGACGCTCGTCCTGCACAGCGACGCCGACACCGCCGTGCCGGTCACGCTGAGCCGGGACCTGGCCGCGACCGCCCCCGGGCACCGCTGGCCGGTCACCTACCGGGAGTTCTCCGGCACCGAGCACACCGGCAGCTGGAACGCCGATCCCGACGGCTACGAGGCCGCCGTGACCGGCTTCCTGCGGACCCTGCGCCCGGCCTGACCCGCCCGATCCGGGACGGCCGTGGGTCAGTGACCGCTCGCCTGCGACCGGCCCTGGCCGATCGGCTTGCCGTGGATCTGGTCGTCGGTCGGCGGGGTCGTCGGCACCGGGGTCCCCGGGTCCACCTCGCGCTCGCGCTGCAGGACCGTCGCCCAGCCCCACACCGCGGCCGCGGTCAGCAGCAGGACGGCCACGATCCACGGGGCCCGGCGCACCCGCGCCGGGGTCGGCTCGACCACCTCGGCCAGCGCGTGGCGGGCGTCGTGCACCGAGCCGGACACCACGTCGGACAGGCCGGACAGGCGGGACGAGACCCCTCCCGCCACGGCGTCGGCGACCGCGCCACCGGCGATCCGGCCGGCGTCGGCGAAGGTGTGCACGGCCTCGGCGGCATCCTTGCGGGCACGGGCCCGCGTCCTCTCGGCACTCATGTTCCGGACCTGCTTCCCACGGATGCGGCTGCTTACTGGCACGATGGTAGCCGTGACGGAACCAGGAAACGCCAACACGACGGCCGTCCTGCACACCTCCGAGGGCGTCGTCCGCGTCGTGCTGTTCGGCGACCACGCGCCGAAGACGGTCGCGAACTTCGTCGGCCTCGCGGAGGGCAGCAAGGACTACACGGGCCCGAACGCGAGCGGCGGCGACTCCGGGCCGTTCTACGACGGTTCGATCTTCCACCGGGTGATCAGCGGCTTCATGATCCAGGGCGGCGACCCGACCGGTACCGGTCGCGGTGGCCCGGGCTACCAGTTCGGCGACGAGTTCCACCCGGACCTCAAGTTCGACAAGCCCTACCTGCTGGCCATGGCCAACGCCGGGCCGGGCACCAACGGCTCGCAGTTCTTCATCACGGTGGGCAACACCCCGCACCTGAACCGGCGCCACACCATCTTCGGTGAGGTCGCCGACGCCGAGTCGCGGGCCGTCGTGGACGCCATCGCCCAGACCACCACCGGCCAGGCCGACCGGCCGCTGACCGACGTGGTCATCGAGAAGATCGAGATCGAGCGGTCCTGACCCCGCAGGTCTCCGACCACCGAGTGGACGGGCCGTGGTGAACGGACGACCCGACGACAGCGGATCCGGGACACCCGGCGAGCCCGAGGGCGGGCCGGGTTCCCCCGGCCCCGCGGGCACGCCGCGCTACCCGGCGCCGCCCGGCTACCCGCAGCCCCAGTGGCCGCCGCCGGGCGCGCCGGGCGGTCCGCCCTGGGCCGGTCCCGGCGCGGCACTC
>NZ_WWFY01000457.1:0-5565 GCF_009864975.1 Pseudonocardia sp. SID8383 | reverse complement strand
CGCGCCCGAGCTGTCCCGGCGCCGGGTGCTGACCGGCGCGCTCGGCGTCGCCGCGCTCGCCCTCACCGGCTGCTCCGGCGGCGGGACGGGCGACCGGCGGTTGCGGGTCGCCTTCGCGACCGGCGGCTCGCGCGAGTCGCTGGACCCGCACGTCCTGCCGCTCTACGTCGACCAGGCCCGGGCCAAGGCGTGCTTCGACACCCTCACCGGGTGGTCGCAGGACATGACCCCCGAGCCGCGGCTGGCCGAGTCCTGGGAGAGCGACGCGACCGGGCGGCGGTGGCGGATCCGGCTGCGCGCCGCCCGCTTCCACGACGGTTCCCCGCTCACCGCCGACGACGTGCTCGCCACCCTGGCCCGCATCACCGACCCGGCGACCACCGCGACCGCCGCGACCCTGTTCCGCGACCTCGACGCGGCCGCCTCGCGGGCGGTGTCGCCGACCGAGGTCGAGCTGGTGCTGACCCGGCCGAACACGCTGTTCCCGCTGGCCTGGGGCGCACCCGGTACCGAGATCGTCAAGGCCGGGACGACGTCGTTCGACCGTCCGAACGGGACCGGGCCGTTCCGGCTCGCGTCGTTCACCCCGGGCGGGTCCACCGTCTACACCGCGTCGGAGGACCATTGGGACGGCGCGCCCGGCGTACGTGAGCTGGAGTTCCTTCCCGTCGACGACGAGGCCGCCCGGATCGGCGCCCTGCTGTCCGGCCAGGTGCACTATGCCCACGACCTCACCCCCACCGGCGCCGCCCGGCTGGGGGGCGAGCAGCGCGCCTCGGCGCTGTCCGCGCCGGCCTCGGCGAGCCAGTTCCTGGTGATGCGGGTGGACCGGGCACCGTTCTCCGACCCGCGGTTGCGCGAGGCGGTGCGGCTGGGCATCGACCGCGAGGAGCTCGTGCGGGTCGTGCTGCTCGGGCGCGGCCGGGTCGGCGACGACATGTTCGGCCAGGGACTGCGCTACCACCCGGCGGGGGTGGGCCCGGTGGCACGGGACGTCGCGCGGGCCCGCGCGCTCGTCACCGAGGCCGGGGCACAGGGGGCGGCGATCGAGCTGCAGACCAGCGGCGCCGACCCGACCTTCGACGCCGCCACCGCACTCGTCGCGCGCCAGCTCGGCGAGGTCGGGCTGCGGGTCACGGCACGGCCGCTGCCGTCGTCGGGCTACTTCCGGGCCATCCGGCAGCAGGGCGTGTTCTCCCAGAACAGCACCGGCTCGCTGCCGATCCCGGACTACATCGGACGCCGGATGCTGACCAGCACCCCGACCTACGACTTCACCGGCTACCGCAGCCCGGAGATCGACCGCCTCTACCACTCCGCCGTCGCCACCACCGACGACGCCGCGCGCACCGACGCGTTCGCCCGGATCCTCGGTCTGCTGCGCGCCGAGTCGGGCGCCCTGGTGTGGGGTGTGCGGGACTGGAACGTCGGCGTGGCGGCCGGGCTCACCGGACTGGAGGCGGCCCGGCCGAACACGTTCGCCTGGGCGAACTTCGCGCGCGCCCGGCTCGGGTGATCAGCGGATCGCGACCAGGGTCCGCCGGTCGAAGGTCTGGGTGAGCGTCCCGACCTCGGCGAACCCGGCGCCGGACAGCGCCTGCTCCCAGGCCGGTAGCGACGACCCGCCGGTGACCCGGTCGGCGAAGCGGCGCTCCCGCTCGGCGAACCCGTCGGCCAGGGCGGGCTCGTCGGCGAGCGCGTCCCACCAGGTCCGGAAGTCCTCACCGGTCGCCAGTCCCCGGTCGGTGCGCTCGACCCGCAGGGTCCGGGTCAGCTCGGCCAGGCGCGGCCGGGCGGGGTCGGCGAGCAGGGTGTCGACGTTCACGAACACCCCGCCGGGGCGCAGCACGGACGCGAGGCGCTGCGCGAGCCCGGGCAGCGCGTGCTCGGGCAGCCAGTGCAGGGCGGTGGCCGAGACGGCCGCGTCGAACGGCCCGCCGCCGACGGCGTCGGTCCACCCGGGACGCGCGAGGTCCGCGTCGACCCAGCGGACGCGCTCGCCGGTGGTCCGCCGGGCCAGCTCCAGCATGACCGGGTCGACGTCGACGCCGACCACCTCGGCACCGGTCCAGCGCGCCGCCGCGCGGGCCGCGAACGACCCGGGCCCACAGGCGAGGTCGAGCAGCCGGGCGGGGGTGCCGGCGAGCCGGTCGACGACGTCGAGCGCCAGGGCGAACAGCGCCTCCCGGTCGGGGATGTAGCGCTCCTGCTGGGCGTCCCACCGGCGCAGCCAGTGCTCGGCGTCGAGGTCCGTCCCGGTGGTCATCGCACTCTCCTGCACAACGGTGGCAACAGTGCGGCCGACGGTATCCGCGCGGACCCGTCGAACGGAAGGGACCGCCGGGCCCGTGACCGGCGACGTTCACCGTGCGTGACTCGATGGTCGTCGAAACCGGAACCGATAGGGGGGTCGATCGTGTCCGGACCCCAGATGTAGTGTCCGGGGCGCTGGTGGTTCACCGGTCCGCACGGGCCGGTGAGGCAAGAGGGAACCCGGTGGGAATCCGGGACTGCCCCGCAGCGGTGAACGGGAACGACCGCCGTCAACAGCACTGGGAGACCTCTCCCGGGAAGCGACGGCCAGTAGGTGTGTGCAGTGCGCCCGTGAGTCCGAAGACCTGCCGCCGGTGCGCGTGCCGACCGGCGCGCGCTGCTCCGGGGCCTCGTGGGACGGCGCCAGGGTGCGGTGGGCCGCCGACGACACGCCGACCCACCGCCTCCTCGTACCGCGCCCGCCCCGGAGGGACGGCGACTCGCGAGGAGAGAGCCCGTGACGGCTTCCACCGCTGCACCGGCAGCAGCACCACCGGCCCTGCGCGTCATCCGGCGCGACGGGTCCGAGACCGGGTTCGACGCCACGAAGATCTCGGTGGCGACGACCAAGGCGTTCCTGGCGGTCGAGGGGGACTCGGGCGCGGCGTCGTCGCGGCTGCACCACCTCGTGGCCGGACTGACCGACCAGGTCGTCGCGGCGCTGACCCGGCACCCGGCGCGCGCCGTGCACGTCGAGCAGATCCAGGACCAGGTCGAGCTGGCCCTGATGCGCGGAGGCCACCACAAGGTCGCCCGCTCCTACGTGCTCTACCGCGAGCAGCAGGCCCGGGCCCGCGCGCACGACGGCGGGGACACCGCCGCCGCGGACGCCCCGGTCGTGCATGTCACCCACCCCGACGGCAGCCGGGCCCCGCTGGACCGGGTCCGCGTCGCCGCAGTGCTCGACGAGGCCTGCGCCGGCGTCGAGGGCGTGACCCCGGACAGGGTGCTCGCCGAGCTGGACCGCACCGTCTACGACGGCATCACCGCCGACGAGCTGGCCCAGGCCCTCGTCCTGGCCGCGCGCACGCTGGTCGAGCGCGAGCCCGCGTACTCCCTGGTGGCCTCGCGGCTGCTGCTGGACCGGCTGCGCGCCGAGGCCGTGTCGCACCTGTCGGGCGCCCGGGAGACCCCGGACCACGCGACGATGGCCGGGCGGTACGCGGCCTACACGAAGGACTACCTGCGCCATGCCATCGCGATCGGCCTGGTCGACCCCGAGCTCGCGACCTTCGACCTGGAGCGGGTCACCGCCGCGATCCGCCCCGAGCGCGACCTGCAGATCGGCTTCCTCGGCCTGCAGACCCTCTACGACCGCTACTTCCTGCACGAGCGCGGCGTGCGCTTCGAGCTGCCGCAGGCGTTCTTCCTGCGGGTCGCGATGGGGCTGGCGGTCCGCGAGGTCGACCGCGAGGCGCGGGCGGTCGAGTTCTACGAGCTGCTGTCGCGCTTCGACTTCATGGCCTCGACCCCGACGCTGTTCAACTCGGGCACCACCCGCCCCCAGCTGTCGTCGTGCTTCCTCACCACCGTCGACGACGACCTGGAGTCGATCTTCGGCGGCTACCGCAACAACGCGCTGCTGGCGAAGTACTCCGGCGGGCTGGGCAACGACTGGACCCCGGTCCGGGGGCTCGGCGCGCACATCCGGGGCACGAACGGCGTCTCCCAGGGCGTGGTGCCGTTCCTCAAGATCGCCGGGGACACCGCCGTCGCGGTGAACCAGGGCGGCAAGCGCAAGGGCGCCGCGTGCGCCTACCTGGAGACGTGGCACGTCGACATCGAGGAGTTCCTCGACCTGCGCAAGAACACCGGCGACGACCGTCGCCGCACCCACGACATGAACACCGCGAACTGGGTGCCCGACGAGTTCCTGCGCCGCGTGCAGGCCGACGGCGAGTGGACCCTGTTCTCCCCGGACGAGGTCCCCGACCTGCACGACCTCTACGGCACCGCGTTCGCCGAGCGCTACCGCGCCTACGAGGCGGCCGCGGCGCGCGGTGAGGTGCGGGTGCACCGCACGGTGCGCGCGGTCGAGCTGTGGCGGCGGATGCTGACCATGCTGTTCGAGACCGGGCACCCGTGGATCACGTTCAAGGACCCGTGCAACCTGCGCAGCCCGCAGCAGCACGCGGGCGTGGTGCACTCGTCGAACCTGTGCACCGAGATCACCCTCAACACCCGCGCCGGCGACGAGGGCGAGGTCGCGGTCTGCAACCTCGGCTCGGTGAACCTGGCCGCGCACGTCACGCCGGACGGGCTCGACGCGGACAAGCTGCGCCGCACGGTGACCACCGCGGTGCGGATGCTCGACAACGTGGTGGACATCAACTTCTACACGATTCCCGAAGCCCGCCGGTCCAACCTGCGTCACCGCCCGGTCGGCCTGGGCATGATGGGCTTCTCCGACGCGCTGTTCACCCAGCGCATCGCGCCCGGCAGCGACGCGGCGGTGCAGTTCGCCGACCGCAGCGCGGAGGCGCTGTCGTTCCACGCGATCACCGCCTCGTCGGACCTGGCGGTCGAGCGCGGCCGCTACGCCAGCTTCGACGGGTCGCTGTGGAGCCGCGGGATCCTGCCGCTGGACTCGCTCGAGCTGCTGGCCGCGGCCCGCGGCGACGGCGAGCTCGACGTCGACCGGTCGTCCACGCTGGACTGGGCATCGCTGCGGGAGAAGGTCGTCGCACAAGGGATGCGCAACTCCAACGTCCTCGCGATCGCACCCACCGCGACGATCTCGAACATCTGCGGGGTCGGGCAGTCGATCGAGCCGATCCACCTCAACCTCTACGTGAAGTCGAACATGTCCGGCGACTTCACGGTGATCAACCCGCACCTGGTCCGCGACCTCAAGGACCGCGGGCTGTGGGACGAGGTGATGGTCGCCGACCTCAAGTACTTCGACGGGTCGCTGGCCGAGATCGACCGGGTCCCCGCCGACCTGAAGGAGCTCTACGCGACCGCGTTCGAGATCGAGCCGCGCTGGCTCGTGGCCGCCGCCTCGCGCCGGCAGAAGTGGCTGGACCAAGCGCAGTCGCTGAACCTCTACCTCGCCGCCCCCAGCGGCCGGGCGCTCGACGAGCTCTACCGCCTCGCCTGGCGCTCCGGGCTCAAGACCACCTACTACCTGCGCACCCGCGCGGCGACGTCGGTGGAGAAGTCCACCCTCACCGGCACCGACGGCCGGCTGACCGGCGTGCCGAGCACCCCGGCCGTCCCTGCCGCGTCGCCCGCGGCGGCCGTGCCCGCGGT
>NZ_WWFY01000456.1:0-3533 GCF_009864975.1 Pseudonocardia sp. SID8383 | reverse complement strand
GCGGCCGAGCTGGCCGCGCGCGCGCCGGGGCTGCGGGAGCGCCTCGTCGTGCTCGTCGCGGGCGGGCCGTCCGGGTCGGGGCTGGCCGAGCCGACGTCGCTGCACGAGCTGGCGGCCGAGCTGGGGATCACCGACCTCGTCCGGTTCCTGCCGCCCCGGGCCGGCGACGAGCTGGTGACGGTCTACCGGGCGGCCGACGTCGTCGCCGTCCCGAGTCACAACGAGTCCTTCGGGCTGGTCGCGCTGGAGGCCCAGGCGTGCGGGACGCCGGTGGTGGCGACCCGGGTGGGCGGGCTGCCGGTCGCCGTCGCCGAGGGCCGGTCCGGGCTGCTCGTCACCGGGCACGACATCTCCGACTGGGCCGACGCGCTGGGCGAGCTCGCGCTCGACCCGGGCCGTCGAGAGCAGATGGGGCGGACCGCGGCGACGCACGCGCACCGCTTCTCCTGGGACCGCACGACCGACGCCCTGCTGGGCGCCTACGACGAGGCCCGCACCGAGTTCGCGGCGCGGCGACGGGGGGACGTATGAGCGACCTGGAGCAGCGGATCGGGGCCGCGCTGGCCGACTCCGGCGCCGAGCACGTCCACCGCGGGCCCGGGCAGTGGCTGGTCACCCTCCCCGGCGAGGCCCGGCTCCAGACCCAGACCTGGCTGATCCTGCGCGAGCAGACCCTCGCGGTGCAGGCGTTCGTGTGCCGCAGGCCCGATGAGAACCACGAGGGCGTCTACCGGTTCATGCTGCTGCGCAACGCCAAGCTCTACGGCGTGCACTACTGCCTGGACCGGGTCGGGGACATCCACCTCGTCGGGCGGCTGGCCCGCCACGCCGTCACCGCGGACGAGCTCGACCGTGTCCTCGGCTCGGTGCTGGAGGCCGCCGACGGCGACTTCAACACCTTCCTGGAGCTCGGCTTCGCCTCCTCGATCCGCCGCGAGTACGCCTGGCGCAGCGAGAACGGCGAGTCGACCGCGAACCTGACCGCGTTCGAGCACCTCTTCCGGTGACCCGCGGGTAACTTTTCACCGCGCCACGACGACGGTACGGGCGCGGTGCCTCTAGCATGACGCCGAACCCGGCCGGATCTCCGCGCCGTCCGTCCCCCGCAGGACCTCGCGAAGGAGCGAACCTTGTCGTTGCGCAGCCCGTACCCGGACGTCGAGATCCCTGACGTCTCTCTCACCGAGTTCCTGTTCGCCGACGGGTTCGGCGACCGGGCGGACGCGCCGGCGATCGTCGACGGCACCACCGGTGACCAGCTGACCTACACCGAGTTCCACGGCCTGGTCGAGAAGATCGCCGGCGGGCTCGCCGCCCGCGGCATCGGCACCGGCGACGTCGTCGCGCTGTTCGCGCCGAACCTGCCGCAGTGGGCGGCGCTGTTCCACGGCATCCTGCGCGCCAACGGCATCGTGACCAGCGCGAACTCGATGTACACCGGCGGCGAGCTGGCCCACCAGCTGAAGGACTCCGGCGCGAAGATGGTCATCACCGTCTCGCCGTTCCTCGACCGGGCCGTGGCCGGGGCGAAGGAGGCGGGACTGTCCGAGGACGTCGTGCTCACCATCGACGCCACCGAGGGCCACGACTCGCTCCGCGATCTCGTCGGCTCCGGCGCCCCGGCCCCCGAGCTGACGACCACCGCGACCGACACCGCGGTACTGCCGTACTCGTCGGGCACCACCGGCCTGGCCAAGGGCGTGGTGCTGACCCACCGCAACCTGGTGGCGAACCTGCTCCAGATCCAGGCCATGGGCGACGTGACCAGCGAGACCAAGATCATGGCGTTCCTGCCGTTCTTCCACATCTACGGCATGACCGTGATGATGAACCAGGGTCTGCACGCGCGCGCCACCGTCGTCACCATGCCGAAGTTCGACCTCGAGCAGTTCCTGACCATCACCCAGGACCTGCAGGTCGACCGGCTCTACATCGCCCCGCCGGTCGCCGTCGCGCTGGCCAAGCACCCGATCATCGACAAGTTCGACCTGTCCTGCGTGAAGACGGTCTTCTCCGGTGCCGCCCCGCTGGACGGCGAGCTCGGCCGCGCCGTCGCCAAGCGGCTGGACTGCACCGTGCTGCAGGGCTACGGCATGACCGAGCTGTCCCCGGTCAGCCACTGCATGCCCGACAACCGCGGCGACCTCGACCTGAACTCGTCGGGCTTCGCGCTGCCGAACATCGAGTGCAAGCTGGTCGACCCGGAGTCCGGCGAGGAGGTCGGCGTCGGCGAGCGCGGCGAGCTGTGGGTGAAGGGCCCGAACGTGATGGTCGGGTACCTCAACAACTCCGAGGCGACCGACGCCACCAAGGACGCCGACGGCTTCCTGCACACCGGTGACATCGCCGTCGTCGACGACGAGGGTGTCTACTCGATCGTCGACCGGGTCAAGGAGCTCATCAAGTACAAGGGCTACCAGGTGCCGCCCGCCGAGCTGGAGGCGCTGCTGCTGACCCACGACAAGATCGCCGACACCGCGGTCATCGGGGTCAAGGACGCCGACGGCGAGGAGGTCCCGAAGGCGTTCGTGGTGAAGCAGGCCTCGGATGAGGACCTGACCGAGGACGACGTCATGAGCTTCGTCGCCGAGAAGGTCGCGCCGCACAAGAAGGTGCGTGTGGTCGAGTTCATCGACCAGATCCCGAAGTCGGCCTCGGGCAAGATCCTGCGCAAGGACCTGCGGGCCCGGGAGAACGAGAAGGCCTGACCCGAACGACCGGCCGTTCCGTCGTCGGCACCCCCCTTCCCCGGGCTCCGCACCCGAGCTGCCGGCACGGATCCGGGACGTCGATCAGTACATCAGCGCTGTCGTGGGCCTGCCGGACAGCACTCAGGTACTGATCGACGCGGTCGGGGCGGTGCGTCCGGTCGGCCCGACGTCGGACAGGCGGCTCGATCCACCTCCGGCGTCCGAACCCGGCGGGGCGGGCGCGGTGATCCGCGGGGCGGCGGCGCCGTCGTGCTGTCCTGTATCCATGACCGCCGACGCCCCCACCCCCGTGCGACTCGGCCCGTCCGATGCGGGCGAGGTCCTCACGCTGCAGCGGGCCGCCTACGTCACCGAGGCCCGGGCGCACGACGACCTGTCCCTCCCACCGTTGACCGAGGAGCTGCCCGCGGTCCGCGAGGAGCTCGGCCGCGCCTCGGTGACGGCCTGGGGCGTCCGCGACGACCGGGGCCGGCTCGGCGACGCCGTGACGACCGTCGCGCTGTTCACCGGCGAGCACAGCGCGGGCAACCTCCGCCTGTACCGGCGGGCCGGCTACGTCGAGACGCACCGGACGGGCGCCGGCACCGACGAGCTGGTCCACCTGACCAAGGCCCGCACGTCGGGAAGTACCTGAGCACTTCTCGACGGGACGAGTGCGCGTCAGCGGCCCGCGGTCTGCTCGGGGGGCTCGCCGAAGGCGCGCGTGTAGGCCACGCGGAACCCGCCCGGACGCAGGAACCCCCACCGGCCCGCGATGCGGCCGACCGACGTCGCGTCGCCGGAGGCGCGGAGGTCGGCGCGCACACCGTCGAGCCGGGCCCG
>NZ_WWFY01000455.1:0-3536 GCF_009864975.1 Pseudonocardia sp. SID8383 | reverse complement strand
GCCCCTCGGGCGGGCCGTCGGACCTGCGCCGCGCGCACACCGAGGCCGCTGACGTCGCCGCGGCGGCCCGTGCCCTGGGCCGCACCACCGGGCACGCGGACTTCGCCTCGCTCGGCGCGGTCGGCGCGGTGATCCGGGACCGGACCGGCACCACGTCGCGGGAGATCGTCGGGCGCCACCTCGGCCCGGTCCTCGACTACGACCGGCGCCGGCGTACCCGGCTGGCCGAGACGCTGTGGCACTGGTTCGCCGCGGGCGAGCTGCTCGCCCCGGCCGCCGACGCGTTGTCGGTGCACCCGAACACCGTGCGCCAGCGCCTCGAACGCGTCGACGACCTGCTCGGACCGGACTGGCGCACCCCCGAGGGCCGCTTCCACCTGCACCTGGCGCTGCGCCTGCACCGCGTCGCCGGGCCGGACCGGACCACCGACCCGGTGGCGGACCACGGCTCCGCGGTGGCGGGCCGGTAGCGTCCGACGTCGTGCGCCTGGTTCTCGCCTCCGCCTCCCCCGCCCGCCTGTCGGTCCTGCGCGCCGCCGGGGCCGACCCCGCCGTGGAGGTCTCCGACGTCGACGAGGACGCCCTGCTCGCCGCGCACCCCGACGCCGACCCCGCGCGCAAGGTGACGCTGCTGGCCGCGGCCAAGGCCGCCGCCGTCGCCGACCGGCTGACCGGTGACGGCGTGGTCGTGGGCTGCGACTCCATGCTGCTCGTCGACGGTGAGCTGGTCGGCAAACCGCACGACGCGGAGACCGCGCGGCGCCGCTGGAAGGCCATGGCCGGGCGCACCGGCGAGCTGTTGACCGGGCACGCCGTCCTGCGCCTGGCCGGCGGAGCGGTCGTGCAGGAGGCCGAGGGGCACGCCGGGACCGGGGTGCGCTTCGCCGAGCCGACCGACGCCGAGCTGGACGCCTACCTCGCCACCGGCGAGCCGCTGGAGGTCGCGGGCGCGTTCACCCTGGACGGGCTGGGCGGCTGGTTCGTCGAGGGCATCGACGGCGACCCGTCCAACGTGATCGGGATCAGCCTGCCGCTGCTGCGCCGCCTGCTGGGCGCGGTCGGGGTGTCGGTGGTCGATCTGTGGACGCCACGGTCCTGACCGCCGTGTGGGTGTCGGGGCACGCGGTTACCCTGCGGCCATGACTGTCGGACACGACCCCGACCCGAAGCTCGCCGAATACGCGCACCCCGAGCGCCTGGTCACCACCGCCTGGCTGGCGGAGCACCTGAAGGACCCCGGTCTGGTGGTCGTGGAGTCGGACGAGGACGTCCTGCTCTACGACACCGGGCACATCCCCGGCGCGGTGAAGGTCGACTGGCACACCGAGCTCAACGACCCGGTCACCCGTGACTACGTCGACGGCACCCGCTTCGCCGAGATCATGTCCGAGCGTGGCATCGGCCGGGACACCACGATCGTCGTCTACGGGGACCGGAACAACTGGTGGGCCGCCTACGCGCTGTGGGTGTTCTCCCTGTTCGGCCACACCGACGTGCGGCTGCTCGACGGCGGCCGGTCCAAGTGGGTCGCCGAGGGCCGCGAGATGGTCACCGACGCGCCCGCCCCGGCCCGGGCCGACTACCCGGTCGTCGAGCGCGACGACTCCGGCATCCGGGCCTTCAAGGACGACGTCCTCGCCCACCTGGGCAGGCCGCTGGTCGACGTGCGGTCCCCGCAGGAGTACACCGGCGAGAAGCTGCACATGCCCGACTACCCGCAGGAGGGCGCGGTCCGCGGCGGGCACATCCCGGGTGCGGCGAGCGTCCCGTGGGCCCGTGCCGCCGCCGAGGACGGGTCCTTCAGGAGCCGTGCCGAGCTGTCCGCGATCTACGAGCAGGAGCAGGGGCTGTCGGCCTCGGACGACGTCGTCGCCTACTGCCGGATCGGTGAGCGTTCCAGCCACACCTGGTTCGTGCTGACGTACCTGCTGGGCTTCGACCGGGTCCGCAACTACGACGGCAGCTGGACCGAGTGGGGCAACGCCGTGCGCGTGCCGATCGTGCAGGGCGAGGAGCGCGGGTCCGCGTGAGCTCCACCGATCCGGGCACCCTGCCCCCCGATCTCGCCGAGCTGGTCGACGACTTCGCCGCGGTCGGCCCGAAGGACCGTCTCCAGTTGCTGCTGGAGCTGTCCCAGGAGCTGCCGGACCTGCCCGAGCGCTACGCCGAGACCGCGGACACGATGGAGCAGGTCCACGAGTGCCAGTCGCCGCTGTTCCTCGCCGTCGAGGTGGAGGACGGCGGTGAGCGGCCGGTGCACCTGTTCTTCTCCGCACCGAAGGAGGCGCCGACCACCCGCGGGTTCGCCTCGATCATGGTGACCGGGCTGGACGGGCAGCCCGCCGCGGCGGTGCTGGCCGTGCCGGACGACTTCTACACCGACCTCGGCCTCGCCGAGGCCGTCAGCCCGCTGCGGCTGCGCGGCATCGCGGCGATGCTGGCGCGCATCAAGAACCAGGTGCGGGCCGCGACCGCCTGAGCCCCCACACTCACTCCCGCGACAGCCGGGGTCACCGTCGGTGATCCCGGCTGTCGTCGTCCGCGGCCCTTCCTCAAGTCCACCTCAAATCGGTCACCCGGTCGGGGTGAGCGGGCGCACACTGCTTCGAACGACGAAGTGTCGCTCACCGCAGGGGGTGGTGGAGATGGGCACGAACCTCACCGGGGACACCTGGGGCATCCCGGGTCAGACCTTCCTGGTCCTCTACGTCGTCGCGCTGGTCCTGGTCTCCGGGATCGTGCTGCGCCGGCGGCGGACGATCGCGCAGGGGGATCCGCGCGGCGCCCGCACCCTCGACAGCAGGCCCGAGGACGTCGCGTACCTCAACGGCGGCCCCGAGCTGGCCGTGCACGCGGCTCTGTCGGCCATGCACGTCGACGGCAGTCTGGTCACCTCCGGCCGCACCACGGGCCAGGTGCGGGCGGGCCGGGTCCCCGGGCACGGCGCGTCGGCGCTGCAGCGGGCGATCCACCGCTCCGCGCAGCGTCTGACCCCGGGCCGGATGCTGGGCACCCACGAGCCGGTCCGCACCGAGCTGGCCCGGGCCGCGCAGCGGCTGGAGACCGCGGGGCTGCTGCTGTCCCCGACCGACCGGGTCCGTTACCGGGCGACCGCCTGGCCGGTCGGGGTGCTCGCCCTCGCCGGTGCGGTACGGATCGCCGCCGGTCTGGGCGGTGGGCGCCCGGTCGGGTTCCTGCTCGCGCTCGTCGCCGCCACCGCGGTGTTCGCCACGGTGCTCGCGACGCGGGTGCCCGACCGGACCCGGGCCGGGGACGCCGCGCTCTCCGTCGTCCGGTCCCGGAACGACGCGCTGTCGCCGTCGATGCGCCCGGACTGGACGGCCGTCGGGCCCGCCGCGGCCGCGCTGTCGGTCGGTGCGTTCGGGGTCGGCGCGATGCTGGCCGCCGAGCCCGCCTTCGCCGAGGAGCTCGCCGCGCAGAAGCTCGCCACGCTCGGTGGGGCGCCCGCCGCGACCGGGGGCGGCTCCTCCGACGGCGGTGGCGTCGTCGGCTGGTCCGGCGGTGACAGTGGCGGG
>NZ_WWFY01000454.1:0-3982 GCF_009864975.1 Pseudonocardia sp. SID8383 | reverse complement strand
GCCGCGCGGCTGGCCGAGGTCGTCGTCGGTACCGGGGCCGGCCGGGTCCTCGTGCTGCACCCGCCGACGCTCGCCGACCGCGCCGGTGCCGCCCGCGCCGAGCTGGAGGCCGCCGGGCTGGCCGCGTTCACCCACGAGGTGCCCGACGCCGAGGACGGCAAGTCCCTGGCCTCGCTGGCCGACTGCTGGGACGCCTGTGCCGGTGCCGCGCTGACCCGGGCCGACGTGGTCGTCGGGTTCGGCGGGGGAGCGGTCACCGACCTGGCGGGGTTCGTCGCCGCGACCTGGATGCGCGGGGTACGGGTCGTGCACGTCCCGACCACGCTGCTCGCGATGGTCGACGCCGCCGTCGGCGGGAAGACCGGCATCAACACCGCCGCCGGGAAGAACCTGGTGGGCGCCTTCCACGAGCCGTCCGCGGTGCTCGTCGACCTCGACACGCTGCGCACGCTGCCGCGTCCCGAGCTCGTCGCCGGGTCCGCGGAGGTGTGGAAGGCCGGGTTCATCGCCGACCCGGTCATCCTCGACCGCGTCCGCGCCGACCCGGCCGCCGCGCTGGACCCGGCCGGGCCGGTGCTCGGCGAGCTGGTGCGCCGCGCGATCCGGGTGAAGGCCGACGTCGTCGGGGCGGACCTGCGCGAGTCGCACCTGCGGGAGATCCTCAACTACGGCCACACCCTCGGCCACGCCGTGGAGCGCCGCGAGCGCTACCGGTGGCGGCACGGCAACGCCGTCGCGGTCGGCCTGGTGTTCGCCGCCGAGCTGGCCCGCGCCGCGGGGCGGCTCGACGACGCCACCGCCGACCTGCACCGCGAGGTGCTGGAGCTGGTCGGGCTGCCGACGCGCTACGAGCCCGGCGTGCTCGACGAGCTGACCGAGACCATGCGCGGGGACAAGAAGTCCCGGGCCGGGACGCTGCGCTTCGTCGTGCTCGACGGCCTCGCCGAGCCGGGGCGGCTGGAGGGCCCGGACCCGGCGCTGCTGGAGACCGCGTACGCCGCGATCTCCGGCTGAGACCGCGGTCGGTACACCTCAGCCGAGGGCGGGGTGGGTACGCGACCCGAATGCCTGCACGAGCAGCAGCACCCCTGCGGCCAGGGCGAACGCCCCGACCAGCCACAGCATCGCGAGGATGCCGGACGCCGGCCACACGAGCAGCAGGACGCCGAACAGCACGTCGAGCACGGCCCGTCCGGCGATCCACCCCCACGGACCGCCGTGCCGGCGGACCTCGTTGGCCGAGACCGCGGTGACGACTCCGGCGACGATCGCCCAGAACGCGACCACGTACAGGAAGAACAGCGCCGCGGTCCCGGGCAGCGCGAAGGCCGCCAGACCGGCGACGACCGACACCACGCCCTGCGCGACGGCACAGCCCCAGCCGGGTCGCTCGCCCCGGTGCCGGATCCCGAGCACGACCGCGACGACGCCGTCGACCAGCGCGTACGCGGCGAAGACGTAGATCAGCACCAGCAGGGCCAGGCCAGGGGTCACCAGCACGGCCAGCCCGAACAGCAGGACCAGGACACCGCGGAGTACGACGAGTCCGCGGACCCCGTGTGATGTGGCGTCCTCGGCGGTGGGCGCCCGTCCCGTTCCGTCACTCGCGTCGACCATGGTCGTGCTCCGTCCGGGTGGAGGGGTTGTGGCGGGTAACGGTCCCACCCGCACCGGAGCCGCGACCGGGGCGAAGGTCCCCCCGTGGCACCGGCGCTCCGGCGCGGATCGCGATGGGGGCCGTGGGAGAGGATGACCGGGTGCGCGACGTGATCCGGGACGGCCTGCGACGGCTCCGTGAGCTCCCCGCCCGGTCGTCCCTGGTGGGGCACGCCCGCCGGGCCGCCGACCGCTACCGCCACCAGCGCGGCAACCACCTGTCCGCCGCGGTCGCGTTCTACACCGTGATCGCGGCGGTGCCGCTGCTGCTCGTCCTGTTCTTCGCCCTCGGGCTGCTCGTGTTCTGGCGCACCACCTCCCGCGACGACCTGGTCCTCGCCGTCGAGGCGGCGTTCCCGGCCGGGCTGACCGGCGCCGTCGCCCCCGCCGTGGAGGCCGCCGCCGACCGCAGCGGGTCGCTCGTCGGGATCGGTGCGCTCGGGGTGCTGTGGGCCGGGTCGACGTGGACGTCGTACCTGCGGGAGGCGCTGTCGGCGCAGTTCCGGCTGCCCGCCGAGCGGATCGTCTCGCCGCGCCGGGTCCTGTGGGACCTGGGCGCGCTGGCCGTGCTCGGCGTCGCCGTCCTCGCCTCGGTGGTGGTGACGTTCGCCGTGACCGGGCTGGCCGGGTTCACCCTGGAGCTGGTCGGCGTCCGCGACGCGCTCGGCGGCCGGGTCGCGCTGCGGGTGCTCGGCGCCGTCGTGGTGCTGGTCCTGGACTGGGCCGTGTTCTGCTTCGTACTGGCCCGGCTGCCGCGCCGGCCGGTCCCGCCGGGCCGGGTCGTGCGTCCCGCCGCCGTCGGCGCGGTCGCGCTGGAGCTGCTCAAGCTCGGGGTCGCGCTCGTCGTCGGCGCCGTGTCCGACACCGCGGGCGGGGCCGTGTTCGGCACCGTGCTCGCGACGCTGTTCTTCCTGTTCCTGCTGTCGCGGCTGCTGGTGTTCTCCGCGGCGTGGATCGCGACCGACGGGACCGACCCCGCACCCCGGTCAGAGACCGACGTCGTCGAGGACCCGGCGCAGCGGGTCCGGTAGCCCCCGCAGGTCCAGCTCGGCGGCGAACAGCGCGTGCAGGGCGACGATCACCACGTCGGCGGGCGGGTGCCGCGACGCCGCGCGGGGGCCCCGAGCACCGCGGCGTCGCTGGCCCCCTCGACGAGCACCACCGCGGCCGGGGTCACGACCCGGCCGTCACGGTCCGACCGTCATGAACCGAACGCGGCCACGAACTGCTCGGCCGAGGTCGCCCGGTAGACGGTGTTGGTGGCCCGCACGTCGTCGAGCGGGGCGTTCGACGCCGGGGAGTACCGGTGCCCCGGGTAGACCGTCGGGTTGCCCTTCAGCGCGGCCAGCTGCTGCAGCGAGTGGTACATCTGCGCGGTGTCGCCGCCCGGGAAGTCGGTGCGCCCGCAGCCCTGCAGGAACAGCGTGTCCCCGGCGACGAGCCGGTCGCCGTCCGGGCCGGGCACCAGGAAGCACTGGCTGCCCGGGGTGTGGCCGGGGGTGTGCAGCAGCCGGATCGCGACGTTCCCCACCTCGACGACGTCGTCGTGGTCGTGCGGGGTCAGGTCGGTGGCCGACAGCCCGGTCACCCGCGTCACGTAGTCGGCCTCGGCGCGCTGCACGTGGATCGGCACCGGGTGCGACCCGATCAGCTGCGCGACGCCGACGAGGTCGAAGCCCATCATCGTGCCGCCGACGTGGTCGGGGTGGTGGTGCGTGGCCAGCACCCCGGTCAGGCGCATGCCGTCGGCGTCGAGGGTCGCGAGCAGCTCGTCGGGGGAGTAGGCCGGGTCGACGACGACGGCCTCGCGGGTCTCGTCGTCGCCGATCAGGTACGAGAAATTGACCATCTGGGTGGCCACCGGGTCACCCACGGCGTAGTCCTGGCCCGACAGCAGCTGGCGGAAGTAGAGACCCATGCCGGAGACCCTAGACAGCCGCGACACCGCACATAGGGTTCGGGCCATGTCCCACCCCGCCCGGCGCGACGCCCTGCGCGCCCTGCTCCCCGCCGCCGGACTGGACGCACTGTTGGTCACCGACCTGATCGACGTCCGGCACCTCACCGGGTTCACCGGCTCCAACGCCGCCGCGGTGATCGCCGCCGACCCGGGCGGCGACCTGCTCTGCACCGACGGGCGCTACCGGGTGCAGGCCGCGGAGCAGTGCCCCGGCCTGGAGGTCCTCGTCGACCGGCCGAGCGCGCCGGCCGCCGCGGCCCGGGTCCCCGCCGGGCTGACCCTCGGCTACGACTCGGCGACCCTCACCGTCGACGGGCTGGCCGCGGTCCGTGACGCCGTCCCCGGCCGCAGGTTGCGCCGCGCCCC
>NZ_WWFY01000453.1:0-3751 GCF_009864975.1 Pseudonocardia sp. SID8383 | reverse complement strand
TGCTCGGGCTGCCCCGGAACCTGCGCGGCGAGGACGGCCCGGCCGCCGTCGCCGCACGGGAGTTCGCCGCCGCGCTGGAGGCGGGGCTCGCCGCGGCCGGGTGCGCGGTCCCGATCGAGCTGACCGACGAGCGGATGACGACCGTCGTCGCGACCCGGCAGCTGGCCGGGCGCGGCGTGCGCGGCCGCAAGCAGCGTGCGGTCATCGACCAGCAGGCCGCGGTGGCCATCCTGCAGGGCTGGCTGGATACCACCCGCGGAACCTGATCACCGTGACCGGGGGTGACCACGGGCCGGGTCCGCGGCGGATACCCTCGAGCCCGTGACCGGCGCCGGCGAGAACGACGTGACGTCCCGGGGCCCGATGTGAGCGTGACCGCGGGGCCCGTACGACACCGTCCGACCCCGGTGCACTTCCGGCGGCGGCGGCTCGCCCTGCTGGGGTCGGCGTTGCTGGCCGGCGCGGTACTCGTCGCCGTCGGCCTGTACCTGCGCGGCGCCGACGACTACGCCGGTTCCGGGAGTGGATCGGTCGTGGTGCTGGTCGAGTCGGGCGACTCCACCAGCGCGATCGGGGAGACCCTGGTCGGGCTGGACGTGGTGAAATCCCGGGCCGCGTTCGTCGAGGCCGCCGCCGAGGAGCCCGACATCCAGCGGGTCCAGCCCGGCTACTACGAGCTGCGATCGCAGATGTCCGGCGACTCCGCGGTGGAGGGGCTGCTCGACCCGGAGCGGCGCGTCGGGTTCTTCGACGTCAAGGGCGGCGTCCAGCTCGACGACACCCGCGCCCCGGACGGCACCGTCTCCCCGGGCGTGCTGTCCCAGATCTCCCGCGCCACCTGCCTCGGCGCCGCCGACGGGGACGCCCGCTGCACCGGCGTCGACGCGCTGCGCGCCGCGATGGCCGACGCCGACCCGGCCTCGATCGCCGTCCCCGGATGGGCTCGCGCGGGCTACCGGGCGGCCGCCCCCGAACGGCGGATGGAGGGACTGGTCGCCCCCGGGCCGTACGACCTGGACCCGCGCGGCACCCCGGAGCAGGTGCTGCGCCAGGTGCTCACCGCGTCGGCGACCAGGCTGGAGGCCGCCGGGCTGGGTGGGGAGAACGCCTACCGCACCCTCGTCCTCGCCTCCGTCGTGGAGAAGGAGGCGCTCGTGCCCGACATGCCGAAGGTGGCCCGGGTGATCGAGAACCGGCTCGCGGTGAATCAGCGCCTGGAGATGGACTCCACCGTCAACTACCCGCTCGACGTGCAGGCGCTGCGCACCACGGCCGAGGCCCGCAGCACCCCCGGGCCGTACAACACCTACCTCAACACCGGGCTGCCGCCGACGCCCGTCGCCTCGGTGTCCACCGCGGCGCTGTCGGCCGCGGAGTCCCCGGCCGCGGGCCCGTGGCTGTTCTTCGTGCGGTGCACCACCGAGGGCGCCTCCTGCTTCGCCACGACCTACCCCGAGCACCTCGGCAACGTCGACCGCGCCCGCGCCGCCGGAGCGTTCTGACCCATCACCGGGCGCGCATGCAACCTGGGCCCAACCCGTGACGGCGCTCACCCCCCGCCGGTAGACCGGGACCCGACAGCGACGTCAGGCGAGAGGAGCCAGCGATGCGTGCGGTCGTCTACCGGGGACCCGGGGACCTCGACATCACCGATGTGCCCGAGGGCGAGGTGGGTCCCGGCGAGGTCCGGCTGAGGGTCGGGTTCAACGGCATCTGCGGCTCGGACCTGCACGAGTACTACGCGGGCCCGATCTTCATCCCGAACGGGGAGAAGCACCCGCTGACCGGCCGCGAGCTGCCGCTGACCCTCGGCCACGAGTTCTCCGGGACCGTCGTCGAGATCGGGGCCGGGGTCGAGGGCGTCACCGAGGGCGACCGGGTCGCGGTGATGCCGCTCTACACCTGCGGGACCTGCTCACGCTGTTCCGAGGGCCGCTACAACGTGTGCGCGCAGATCGGCTTCCACGGTCTGATGGCCGACGGCGGCATGGCCGAGACCACCGTCGTCCCTGCGCACATGCTGCACCCGCTGCCGGAGAACGTGTCGCTGGAGATGGGCGCGCTCGTCGAGCCCATGGCCGTGGCCTACCACGCGGCGAAGCTCGGCGGGGTGAACCCGGGCGACACCGCGCTGGTGTTCGGCGCCGGGCCGATCGGGATCGGCCTGTGGTTCGCGCTGCGCGGCATGGGCGTGGAGGACGTCCGCGTCGTCGAGCCGTCGGCGACCCGGCGCGGCGCGATCGAGCGGCTCGGCGCGCAGACCCTCGACCCGACCGCGCAGGACGTGCCGGCGATCGTCGCGGACCTGACGAACGGACGCGGCGCCGACGCCTGCTACGACGCCGCCGGTGTCGCCCCGGCCGTCGCGACCGCGCTGGAGTCGCTGGGCGCCGGCCGCCCCATGGTCAGCGTCGCGATCTACGAGACGCCGCTGGTGACCCCGCTGCTCAACCTGGTCCTCGGGGAGTCCCGCATCCAGGGCTCGCTCTGCTACACCCACTCCGACTACCGGGCGGTGATCGAGCTGATGGCGAACGGTCACTACGACACCACCGGCTGGATGGAGAAGATCGCCATGCGCGACGTCGTCGAGGAGGGCTTCGAGGCGCTGCACGCGGGCCGGAAGATGAAGGTCCTGGTCGACCCGTCCCTGGCCTGACCCGGGGGTCACTGCCCCCAGAAGCCCTCCGGGGGCCGGGGCGAGGGTGCGGCGCACGCGTCGGTGACGACGCCCGCGCCGCGCACGAGTGCGCGGGTGTCGGCGTCGTCGAGGACCCGGGCCGGGAACGGGTCCCCGGCCGCCCGGCGGGTCACCCCGGGTACCGGCAGCTCCCGGTCCGACGCGGCGAGCACGAGGTTGCCGAACCGGCGTCCGTGCAGCACGTCCGGGGCGGCGACGAGCGCGAGCTCGGCGAACGCCGCCCCGGCCGTCGCGATCTGGCCGGGCAGGAACGGCCAGGGGGCGCCGTCGCCGAGGTTCGCCACGTGCATCCCGGTCGGCGCGAGCACCCGGCGGACGGCGGTGAGGAACTCCGCCGTCGTGACCTGGGCCGGGGTGCGGGCCCCGGCGAACACGTCGACGACCACGACGTCGAACGACGCGGGCGCGAACCGGCCGAGGGTGGCGCGCGCCTCCCCCGTGACCACGGCCAGCCCGTCGGCGACCCCCGGGCCCGGCAGTCGGTGCGCGACCAGGGCGGCCAGCTCACCGTCGAGCTCGACGACGGTCTGGGCCGACCCGGGGCGGGTCGCGGCGACGTAGCGGGCCAGCGTCCACGCCCCGCCGCCCAGGTGCAGTACCCGCAGCGGCACCGCGGGCGGCGCGGCGAGGTCGACGAGGTGGGCGATCCGGCGGACGTACTCGAACTCGAGGTGCTCGGGGTCGTCGAGGTCCACATGGGACTGGGCCGTCCCGTCGAGCAGCAGCGTCCACGACGACGGCCGCGCCGCGTCCTGCACCAGCTCGGCGACACCGTGGTCGACCTCGGCGCGGACCACCGTCCCGGCCCGGCGGTCACCCTGCGGCGCTCTGGAACCCATTCCGGTCATCCTGCCTGCACCGGGCGGGTTGTCCACAGGCGGGCAACCCGTCGTTCCGGACGGCCCGGCCCGGCCCAGGCTCGAGGCATGGTCACCGTCACCGTCGCTGTTCCCGTCCTGGTCGCCGCCGTCCTCGGCGGGGGCGCCGGCGTCGCGACCCGGCGGTGGCTGGCCCGGCTGCCGCGCGGCGCACCGGTCCCGGCCGGGTGGT
>NZ_WWFY01000452.1:0-6406 GCF_009864975.1 Pseudonocardia sp. SID8383 | reverse complement strand
GAGGCGGCCAGGCGCAGCCCCCACGGCTCCAGCTCGCGCGGGTCCTCGCAGGTCCAGTCGACCTCCAGCTCGCGCAGCGGGCCCGCGGCGAGCCGCCCGGCCGCGCCCCGGGACAGCAGGTCGGTGACGAGCTCGGCGCCCGGGAGCATCCGCGCGGCGGTGAACACGATCCGCTGCACGCCCTGCTCGGGCAGCAGCGTCAGCACCCGGTCGGAGACGACCAGGTGCGGGCCGGGCAGGTCGCGGGCCAGCTCCAGCCAGTCCTCGTCGAGCGCGGACCCGGCCACCAGGTGCGCCGGGCCCGCCAGCAGCTCGCGGCGCAGCTCGGCCACCCCGGGCAGCTCGACGTCGACCCAGTGCGCCGGGCCGTCGTCGCCGAGCCGTCCCGCGCGGTCACCCAGCCCCGGTCCCAGCTCGACGACGGTCCCGCCCGGGTGCCGTCGTGCGAATCCGCGCACCCACTCGTCGAGGACCGCGACCCGCAGCAGCGTGGAGAGCGTGTCGGCCCGCCCGGGCGCCGAGCCCAGGTCGAGGTCGTCCGCGACGACGGCGGCGGCGTGGTCCCCGACCACCGGATGGCGGCGACGGGCGTCGCGGGCCCTGGCGTGTGCCGCGGGCAGCGACGTCGCCTCGAGCGCCTGCAACCGCGGACGGCGTCGTTGCGTCACGGTGTCCTTCCCCCCTCCAGCGGGCCTCCGCGAGGGCGTCGGCGCTGGTCGCGCGAACGTACTAGTTGTGCGGCGAGGCACCCGAGCCGGGAGGCGCCGGGCGGTGGACGGTCCGCGGTCGGTGGCTCGTGAGCGGTCCCCGGACACCGGGGCGCCGCCGCCGCGGGGCCGTGGGGCCGCGGGGCCGCGGACCTCCATGATGGGGGGCGTGCCTCCCGCCCTCCTCACCTCCGCCGCGCACGGCGACACCGAGGTCCTGCGCCTGCTCGAGCGCCGCCGCGACACCGGGCGCCGCCCCGGCCGGCACGCCGACGGGGCACGGATCGCGCTGGTCGTCGGCGGGGGCGGGATGCGCGGCTCCTACGCGGCCGGGATGGTGCACGCGCTGTCCGACCTCGGGCTCGCCGCCGGCGTCGACGAGGTGTGGGGCAGCTCGGCCGGGGCGTTCGTCGGGACGGCCCTGGTCATGGGGCACGGAGCCGAGGTGTCCCGGGTGTTCGAACGGGACATGGCGTGCCGTGAGTTCATCGACCCGCGCCGGTTCGGCACCCGCCGCCCGATGGTGTCGTTGGACCACCTGTTCGACCGGATCCTCGTCGACTCCCTCCCCACCGACTGGTCACGGCTGGTGGACCCGCCGGTCCCGCTGAACGTCGTGGTCACCGGGGCGGTCGACCTGCGCCCGCGGGTGCTGACCGCGCTTCCCGACGGCGCCACGTGGAGGACCGCGATGCGGGCGACGGCCGCGATCCCGCTGCTGGCGGGCCCCCCGGTACGGGTCGGCACGGGCGAGGACGCCGAGGACTTCATCGACGGCTCGGTCGGCGACCCGCTCCCGGTCGCACGGGCCCTGCGCGACGGCGCCACGCACGTCCTGGCCCTGCTCACGCGCACCGCCGACGACCTCACCGGCATCCCGCCGGACGCCCGCACCCCGCTGTGGGCCCGCTCACTGGACCGGCTCGCACCGGGCCTGGGCCGGATGGCGCAGGACGCCGCCCGGCACGGCGAGTGCCTGCCCCTGCTCGCCGACGCCGCGCACCCGGACCGGGCCGGGGCGCACCTGCTGACGCTGAGTCCGCACTCCCCCGCCGGCGTCCACGGCCTGTCCACCGACCCCGGGCGGGTCGCCGCCGCGGCCCGGATCGGCTACGAGACGGTGCTGTCCGCGACGGCCCCGGCCGCCGCGGCCTGAGCCCCCTCCCGCCCGTGCGCCGATGACTTCGGCGCGGCCGGGCGGTCGGAGCTGGTGTGGGCACCGTGCCCCGTACCGGACCCGGGGGGTGGCCCATGCGCGACGACGCGCCGTCGCGGGTGCGGACCCGCACCGTCGTGCTCGCCCCCGGCGAGGTCCACCCGCACGTCGAGGACGAGTGGCGGGGCGCCGTCGTCGTGGTCGACGCCGGCCGGATCGAGCTCTGCTGCGCCGCGGGCGGGAGCCGGACCTTCGGTACCGGGTCGGTGCTGTGGTTCACCGGGCTGAACCTGGTCCGGGTCCGCAACCCCGGGCGGGACGAGGCGGTGTTCCGCGGCATCACCCGCGGGCCGCCCTGACCCCGGTCCCCCTCGGCCCGCCGTGTCGAGCCGGCCCCCCGCGTCGAGTGCCCGCCGCCTCGGGTCAGCCCGCCGCGTCCAGCGCCCGCTGCCAGATCCCGTTGCGCGTGGCGACGAGGCCGAGCTCGCGCGGGTCGGTCACGCACACGCCACGGGGGCGGTGGGTGTCCCACAGCTGCGCGTCGTCGAAGACGGCTCCGCAGCCGCCGAACCGGCGGCAGCAGTGCGCCCGGTCCGGTCCCACCCACTCGGTACCGCAACAGGACATCCGCATGATCCGCACGGCGGGCAGGCTACGGGGCACCCCCGACAGTTCCGGTGGGCGCCGGGATCGGGTCGGTGGCGAGCAGGTCGTACCAGACCCCGTCGTCGACGATCTCGTTCTCCGTGCCGTGCACACCGTCGGCCCGCGGGCGGCCCCACAGCCGGAACCCGGCGCGCTCGGCGACGCGGCGGCTGGCGGTGTTGTCCGCCGCGGCGCCGAGCTGCAGCCGGTGCCGGCCCATCCCGCCGTCGGCGACCGGGGTGAACGCGTGCCGCACGACCCGTCGGACCGCGGCGGACACCACGCCGCGGCCGCGGGCGTCGGGGTGGGCGCGGTAGCCGACCTCGCCACCGGTCGGGGTGTAGGCCCGGTCGGTGCCGAACACCGAGACGGTGCCGAGGTAGCGGTCGTCGTCCGGGTCGGCGATCACCCAGCCGACACCGGAGCCCAGGGAGCGTTCCAGCGGGTGGTCGCGCAGCCAGCGACGTGCGTCGTCGTCGGTGTAGGGCACCGGGAGGGTGGCGCTCCACCAGCGGGCGAGGGGGTCGTTGCCCGCCTCGACGTGCCGGGCGAGGTCGGCCCCGGCGGGCGGGCGGAGCCGGACGCTCTCGCCGTCGAGCACCGGGTGCGGCCACCACGTCGTCGCCGGGGGCCGGTCGGCGACGGGTGTGCCGGGCAGCAGCACGGCGGTCCAGGCGTCGACGAGGTCGTCGCCGGCCCGCAGCGCCCGGGTGCGGACACCCTCGAAGCGGAACCCGCAGGCGTGTGCCACGCGCCAGGACGCGACGTGCCCGGCACGGCAGTCCCAGTGCAAGGCGGCGAACCCGGCGACGTCGAAGCCCCAGTCGGCGGCCAGCCGCAGCGCACGGCTCGCGAGCCCCCGTCCGCGCGCCCACGGCGCGAGCAGGTAGCCGACCGACGGCAGCGGGTCGCGGCGCAGGTCGATCGAGCCCGCGTAGCGCGGGCGGCGGTCGCACGCGGCCTCCACCGCCCACACGTGGTGACGGCCGGTGGCCCACCGGCGACGGGCGAGGTCGATCCACTCCCGGGCCCGGCCCTCGCCGGAGGTCGGATCGAGCGAGGTCCAGCGGTGCACGACGGGATCGCGGTACACCTCGAGCATCCCGGGGACGTCGGATCCGGTGTGTGCGCGCAGGGTCACGACCCCGTCGGTGAGTACGGGAGGGACGGTCACGTCGACACCGTCACCGGCCACGCCCGGTCGGGGCAACCGGGTTCTCCTACGATCGGGCCTGTCCGCAGGGGGCGGACGAGGGGGAGGTGTCATGGCCGCGCTCACGGAGCGACTGGTCGACCGCAGGCTGGGCTTCGGTGCCGACGAGCCGTACGTGCGCGAGCGTGACCTGCGGGTCCCGCTCTCCGACGGTGTCGTCCTGCTCGCCGACCTCTACCGGGCCCCCGGCCCGCTCCGGCCGCGTCCGACGGTGCTGATGCGCACCCCCTACGGCCGCGACGGCCTCGGGTCGATCATCGGTTCGCTGCTGGCGCGCCGCGGGTTCCAGGTGCTGGTGCAGTCCACCCGGGGCACCTTCGGCTCGGGCGGGCAGTTCCGCCCGTTCCTGCACGAGAGCTCCGACGGTCTGGACACGCTCGCCTGGGTGCGCGGGCAGACCTGGTGCGACGGCCGCGTCTCGATGGTCGGCCCCAGCTACGTCGGGCACACCCAGTGGGCGATCGCCCCCTACGCCGACCCGGGTCTGTGCTCGATGAACGCCGACATCACCGCGTCGGAGTTCACCAGTACCTTCTACCCGGGCGGCGCGCCCGGCCTGCTCAACCTCGCGACCTGGGTGAACCAGATCGGCCGCCAGGAGCGCATCGGCGCGGTCACCGGCTTCCTCGCGACGCCGGTGTTCAGCCGTCGCAAGCGCCGCGCGGTGACCTCCCAGCCGCTGCAGGCCGCGGACGTCGCGCTTACCGGGGCGCCGGTGGTGTTCTGGCGGGACTTCGTCGAGCACGCCGAGCAGCCGCGCGAGTTCTGGGCGCCCGCCGAGCACGACGGTTTCGACGCCGCCGCGATGCCGCCGGTCTGCATGGTGACCGGCTGGTGGGACCTGTTCCTGGACCGTCAGCTGGTGGACTTCACCGCGCTGCAGCGCGGCGGGGCGACGGCGCGGATCACGATCGGCCCGTGGACCCACGGCGACCGCGGCTCGCTGTCGACCATCGCCCACGAGATGGTCCACTGGCTGGGCGTGCACCTGCACGACGGCGAGCACGACGAGCGCGCGCCGGTCCGGGTGTACGTGCAGCACGCCGACCGCTGGACCGACCTGCCGTGCTGGCCGCCGCCGGAGGCCCGCCCGACCGAGTGGTACCTCGACGCCGACGGCGGGCTGGGCCCGGACCGGCCGGCCGGGACACCCCCGCCGTCACGGTTCGTCTACGACCCCGCCGACCCGACGCCGACGGTCGGGGGCCCGATGCTCCAGCCGCCGTCCAAGCAGCTGGACAACCGCGGCGTGGAGGCCCGCGACGACGTGCGCGTCTGGACCGGCCCGCCGCTGGAGTCCGACCTGGACCTGCTCGGTCCGGTGTCGGCCGTGGTCTACGTGCGTACCGGGACGGGGATCGGCGACGTGTTCGTACGCCTGTGCGATGTCGGCCCCGACGGGACCTCGATGAACATCACCGACGCGATGCACCGGCTGGTGCCCGACCGCGAGGCGACCGCCCCGGACGGCACGACGGTCGTCCGGATGACGCTGAGCCCGACCGGGTACCGCGTGCGGGCCGGGCACCGGCTCCGGGTGCAGGTCGCCGGCGCGGCGTTCCCGCGCTTCGCCCGCAACCCGGGAACGGGAGAGCGGACGGCGACCGCGGTCGACGGGGAACGGATCTCCTACGAGCTCCTGCACGATTCCGAGCATCCCTCGCACGTGGTGTTGCCGCACCACCCCTGAATTCGGGGCCCACCATCCACCTTTTCCGGCTGTCCCCGGAAATGCGGAGATCCCCCGCTCCGGTCGGAAGAGCGGGGGATCTCCGGAAGTGCAGAGTCACGGATGACGGGAAGACGGTCCCGTCATCGTGCCCGGTGGTGCAGGTGCACTCAGTCCTGGATGTTGGTCTGGCTGTCGCCCTGCGAGCAGTCGCTGAAGGACGGGGCGTCCTCACCGTTGGTGGCCTGGCCACCCAGGATGCCGAGGACGCTGGCGGCGACGTCGGCGCTGTTCAGCGAGCAGCTGAGCACGTTGGCGTTGTTGAGGGCGTTGACGTCGCCGACGTTGACCAGACCGGACTGGACGCTGTTGCGGTCGTTCTCCAGGTTGTTGATCTGGTCGGCGTTGATGCGGTCGCCGCCGTGGCCGTGCCCGTGGCCCTTGTCCCAGCCGCCGTCACCCGCGAAGGCGAGCGGGGAGATGGCGAGCAGACCAGCGGTGACGCCGGCGGTCAGGATTCCAGCCTTCTTCAGCACAGTTATTTCTCCGTTGTGTACGGGGTCCGATGTCGGACCGGCGTGTTCGGCGTGGGTTCGGGAGCCCCGCCGATGCACAGAACGCTATCCGGTCCGTCCCCGATCCAACGAACTTTCTACCACTATCGGACGATGGGCATTACTGACCGCGAGGTTATTGCTCTCTTCCGGCAGCCGGGAATCGGCGTGGGCGTCGCTTCCGGACGCCGTCCGCGACGGATCGTCACCACAGTGGACCCGAACGGACGCGTACCCTTTTCTCGGAACACGCTCCGTGATGCACCATCCGCACGGCCGTGTCGCCGCGTCACCCTGTCGTAGTGACATGCGGGGTATCGCGACACCGGATCGCACCCTCCGACGGACGAATCCACCCCGGAAGAGTGGGTTGGAACCCGCTCGAGCAGCGGCGTGCCGCCGTCTGCTGTCGACGCCGATGACACGCACCGCCCGGATCGCCCGACCTGCGACGCCCCCCCC
>NZ_WWFY01000451.1:0-8152 GCF_009864975.1 Pseudonocardia sp. SID8383 | reverse complement strand
CGGTCGTCGCGACCGGCCCGCCGCCGCTCGGCGGCGAGGGTCCGCAGGACGCGGGTGCCGTCGGCGAAGGTGCGCAGGTTCGTCTCGCCGAACATCCGCTCCTTCTCCACCGAGGGGACCTCGGTGATCGACAGACCGGCGGCGGCGACGCGGCAGTTCAGGACCGTCTCGATCTCGAACCCGTCGCCCCAGTACATCCCGCCGTCCGGGTGCGGCGGCATGTCGACCGCGGGCAGCTCCAGCAGCGGCAGGATGTCGGCCCAGAAGGCGTTGTAGCCGTAGCAGAGGTCGCTGTAGCGGGTCCCGAACAGCGTGTTCGCGATCAGGTTCAGACCGGCGTTGCCACCCTTGCGGAGCAACGTGATGTCGTCGCTGCCGCCCCCCTTGGTGAACCGGCTGCCCTTCGCGAAGTCGGCGCCCTCGACGAGCGCGGCGACGAAGCGCGGGATCTCCTGCGGGTCGGCCGAGCCGTCCGCGTCGAACATGACGATGGCGTCGCCGGTGGCCGCGGCGAAACCGCAGGCCATCGCGTTGCCCTTGCCCTTGCGGGTCTGGCGGACGATCCGGACGCCGGGCAGGACACGGCGTGCGGTCTCGACGGTGCCGTCCTGGGAGTCGCCGTCGACGACGATCACCTCGTACACGGCGGGACGCACGGCCGCGACGGCCGGCAGGACCACCTCGAGGTTCCGTGCCTCGTTGCGGGTCGGCACGATCACCGACACCCTCGGTTGGTTCGGACGACGTGGTCCGTGGTCAGGGCGCTTGTTCACCGGTCTCTCCCCCGAATCGATCGGTCCTGGCGCGCGGTTGGCGAGCAGTGCGTGTCCGGTCGTGACGACGATGCCGACATCGACCGGATCCGTTACCCCACAACGGGGGTCATCCGGCTTATCTCCGGCGCCGTCGGTCGCGTTACGTGACCCGCACCGCATCGGGTGTCGCCCGGACGACGCAAGGCCTCCGGACTCCGTCGCCGCGGCGTGGACCGATCACGCGAACACGACGACCGATACTACGGACGTCGTCCGGGCCGCCGCGGTGCGGGACCGGCCCACCGGGACCCCGCCCGACGAGCGGTGATCGTCGGGCGGCGAGCGGCGGGACGTCCGGCCGATGATCACGGTGTGTATCCGTTCCGTCCCGATGGTCCCCTTCGGACGTCGCTCGTCCGCGCCGCCGTCCGGCCCGCCGGCCGGGACGGGTAGCGTGGCTCGCCGCCTGCTCGTCCGATCCGTTCCACCCCTGCGAGGTACCCGATGAGGCCCGGCGGCTTTGTGCCCAGCGTGTCCGTCTGCATCCCGGTCCACAACGGCGAGACCTATCTCGCCGAGACCATCCGCAGCGTGCTGGAGCAGACCTGGCGGGACTTCGAGCTCGTCGTGCTGGAGAACGGCAGCACCGACGCGAGCTGGGAGATCGCGACCTCGTTCCGCGACCCGCGGATCCGGGTCGAGCGCAACCGCCAGACACTGCCGCAGGGCGACAACTGGAACCGCGCCGTCGAGCTCTGCCGCGCACCGCTGGTGAAGCTGGTCTGCGCCGACGACCTGCTGCACCCGCGCTGCCTGGAGCTGCAAGTTCCGCCGATGCGCGACGACCCGTCGCTGTCGGTGGTGGCCTCGCGCCGGCACATGATCGACGAGCAGAGCCGGGTCATCGTCCCGCGCCGCGGCCTCGGCGGCGGCCTGGTCGGACTGCACTCGGGCAGCGAGGTCGCGCGGCGGGTCATCCGCAACGGCGCGAACCCGATCGGCGAGCCGGGCAACGTCCTGTTCCGGCGCGAGCAGTTCGTCACCGCGGGCGGATGGCGCCCGGAGCGGCGCTTCATCATGGACCTCGACCTCTGGATGCGCCTGCTCCAGTACGGCGACTTCCTCGGCGTCCCGGAGACCCTGGCCGCGTTCCGGATCGCTCGCGGCTCGGTCTCCTCGGAGTTCGAGCAGCAGATCTCCGAGGAGCAGCAGCTGCTGTTCGACGAGCTGGGCGACTCCGGGGTGTTCGACGTCCGTCCGATCGACGTGCGGATCGGCCGGCTCGCCCTGCCGCTGGGCCGGGCCCGGCGCAAGGCGCTGTTCAAGGTCTCGCGCATCGCCGCCCGCAAGGACGACAAGCTGATCGCCGAGCGCGACGAGGCCGCGTCGGCCGACGCCCGCTGACCGCGGGCGCCCGACCGCGCGCCGTCCGGACGGACGGCATCCCGGACTCCCCGATCGGCGGGGTCGATACCGGACATCCGGGACATGCAGTCGCCTATCTACTGCCAGGCCTTTGCGGCAGCACCGCCGTCGCGTTGAATCCCCTCACCCGGCCGGGTGGCGGCCGGTCCGACCGGTGAGGGGGCGCGATGCAGACGCACGCGGTCGCCATGCACATGAGCGACGGACTGGTGAACGGCCCGACGGCGCTGCTGTTCGCCGTCGTCGCGGTGATCGCGCTGACGGTGGCCGTCCTGCGCGCCCGCGCGGACCTCGACGACCGCACCGCGCCGATGGCCGGACTGGTCACGGCGTTCGTCTTCGCCGTCCAGATGATCAACTTCCCGATCCTGCCCGGGGCCAGTGGGCACCTGCTGGGCGGGGCGCTCGTCGCGATCCTGGTCGGCCCGTGGGTGGGCATGATCGCGATCTCGATCGTGCTCGTCGTGCAGGCGCTGCTGTTCGCCGACGGCGGCATCACCGCACTGGGCCTCAACATCACGAACATGGCCGTGATCGGGGTGGTCGTCGGCTGGCTGGTGGCGCGCTCGCTGCGCCGGTTCGCGGTGCGTTCCCGCGGCGGGCTGGTCGCCGTCGCCTTCGTCGCGGCCCTGCTCAACACCGTCGTCGCGTCGATGGGCTTCGTCCTGGAGTACGCGATCGGAGGCGCCGGCGGCGCCACCCTCGGCACGGTGTTCGCGCTGATGGGCGGGCTGCACGTGCTGATCGGCATCGGTGAGGGCGTGATCACCGCGGCCACCGTGGGCGCAGTGGCCGCCGCCCGGCCGGACCTGGTGTACCTGCTGCGCGGCACCGGGCGCCCGCTGGCCCGCCGCTCGACCTCCGAGGAGGGTGCGCGATGAGCGCCACCGCCCGCCGTCGCCCGCTGCTGTTCTTCGCCGGGTTCCTGATCGTGTCCCTGGTCGTGGCCGGGCTGGTCTCGTCCTTCGCCTCCCCCGACCCCGACGGCCTGGACACCGTCGCCCGGGACGGCTGCACCGCCGTCGCGACCCCGGACGGCGAGGAGCGGCTGGAGGGCACCTGCATCGCGACCCACGAGAGCGACCACGCCATGGCATCGAGCCCGCTCGCCGGGTACTCGGTCGTGGGCGGCGAGGGCACCACCGGCGTCGCCGGGGTGGCGGGGGTGCTGGTGACGGTCGTCGTCGCGGGCGGGGTGTTCCTGCTGCTGCGCCGCCGGGACGGCTGATGGGCGCCGGGCACGCGCACCCGCTGTACCTGCACCGCGACTCCCCCGTCCACCGGCTCCCCCCCGAGGTGAAGGTCGTCTCGGCACTGCTGGTGGTGGTGTGCGTGGTCGCGACCCCGCGCGAGGCGTTCGCGGTGTTCGGCGGGTTCGCGCTGCTGCTGGCCGCGGTGTGGGCCCTGGCCGGGGTGCGCCCGGGCTGGATCCTGCGGCGCTCGGTGATCGAGCTGCCGTTCGTGGTGCTCGCGGTGCTGCTGCCGTTCACCGGCCCGGCGCCGACACTGGACTGGCTCGGCCTCACGCTGTCCCAGCCGGGGCTGCTCGGGGCGTGGAACATCCTGGTCAAGGGCACCCTCGGCGTCCTGACCTCGCTGACCCTCGCGGCGACGACGCCGATGCGCGACCTGCTCGTCGGCCTGCAACGCCTGCACGCCCCGGCGATCGTCACCACGATCGCCACCCTGATGCTGCGCTACGCCGACGTGATCACCGGCGAGGCCCGCCGGATGCGGCTGTCCCGGATCTCCCGCGGCCACGACCCGCGGTTCCTGTGGCAGGCCGGGGCGACCGCCCGCGGGATCGGCTCGCTGTTCGTACGGTCCTACGAACGCGGCGAGCGGGTGCACCTGGCGATGCTGTCGCGCGGCTGGACCGGCACCATGCCGCCGTCGGGCGACGCCCCGACCACCTCACGGCAGTGGCTGGCCGGGCTGACCGTCGCCGGGGTCGCGGTGCTGCTGGCCGGGTCCGGCTGGGTGGCCGCATGAGCCCGCCGTCGCTGCGGCTGACCGACCTCGCCTTCGCCTACCCCGACGGCCAGCAGGCGCTGTTCGGCGTCGACCTGACGATCGCCCCCGGCGAGCGGGTCGCGCTGCTCGGCCCGAACGGCGCCGGGAAGACCACGCTGGTGCTGCACCTCAACGGGATCCTCGGCGGCGGGGACGGCGCCGCGGGCACCGTCGAGGTCGGCGGGCTCCGGGTGGAGAAGCGGCACCTGCGCGAGATCCGCCGCCGGGTGGGGATCGTCTTCCAGGACCCCGACGACCAGCTGTTCATGCCCACCGTTGCCGAGGACGTGGCCTTCGGCCCGGCGAACTTCGGGCTGCGCGGGCCCGCGCTGCGCGAGCGGGTCGACGAGGCCCTGGCCGCGGTGGGGATGGCCGACGCCGCCGACCGCTCCCCGCTGCACCTGTCCGGCGGGCAGCGCCGCCGGGTCGCGCTGGCCACGGTGCTGGCGTGCGACCCGGAGATCCTGGTGCTCGACGAGCCGTCGTCGAACCTGGACCCGGTGGCCCGCCGCGAGCTGGCCGAGGTGCTGCTGGGGCTGGGCCGGACCATGCTCATGGTCACCCACGACCTGCCGTACGCGCTGCAGCTGTGCCCCCGCAGCGTCGTGCTGGACGGGGGCACCGTCGTCGCCGACGGGCCGACCCGCGAGCTGCTGGCCGACACCGAGCTGCTCGCCCGGCACCGCCTGGAGCTGCCCTACGGCTTCGTCCTTGCCTGAGTGGGGCGCCCAGGGAGATCGCGCATGCTCCGGACGCGCCACCGCCCCACCCGGCGAGCCGGACGGGGCGGTGCGGTCACCGTTCGACGGTGAGGTGCGGCCGGGGGTCAGCCGCGCTGTTCCTGGCCGTTCGGGTGGCCCTGCGCCGCGCCCGGGGCGCCGATGCCGGGGACCTCGCGGGAGGCCTCCAGCCGGGCCGGGGCCGCACCGCCGCCGTTGCCGGTCTCGGCGCCGGGGACCGGCGGGACGTCCGAGCCGACCGGCGGGACCTCCTGCTGGGCCGCCGCGGTGGCCGCCGCGACCTGCTTGGCGATCTCCGGGTCGGACGAGGTGTCGAACCAGTCCTCGACGCCGTCGTCCTCGGCGGGCCGGGAGACGGTGCCGTCGTCGGGGCTGGGCTCGTAGCGGAAGACGCCGTCCTCGCCGGGCGCACCCAGCATCCGGGTGAAGCCCTCCAGTGCCTTCCCGAAGTCGGACGGGACGACCCACAGCTTGCTGGCCTCGCCCTCGGCCATCTGCGGCAGCGTCTGCAGGTACTCGTAGGCGAGCAGCTCCGGGGTGGGCTTGCCGGCCTTGATCGCGGCGAACTTCTTCTCGATCGCCTTCGACTCACCCTGCGCCTCGAGGTACAGCGCGGCCCGGCGGCCCTGCGCCCGCAGGATCTCCGACTGCCGCTCGGCCTCGGCGGCGAGGATGGCGGCCTGCTTGGCGCCCTCCGCGGTGAGGATCTGGGACTGCTTGTTGCCCTCGGCGCTGCGGATGGCCGACTCCCGCTGGCCCTCCGCGGTGAGGATCATGGCCCGCTTCTCGCGGTCGGCCTTCATCTGCTGTTCCATCGAGTTCTGGATCGAGGGCGGCGGGTCGATCGCCTTGATCTCGACCCGGGCGACCCGGATGCCCCAGCGCTCGGTGGCCTCGTCCAGCTCGCCGCGCAGCGCGGTGTTGATCCGGTCGCGCGAGGTCAGCGTCTGCTCCAGCGTCATGCCGCCGACCACGTTGCGCAGGGTCGTGGTGGTGATCTGCTCGACACCGGCGATGTAGTTGGCGATCTCGTAGACCGCCGCCTTGGCGTCGTTCACCTTGAAGTACACGACCGTGTCGATGTTGACGGTCAGGTTGTCCTGCGTGATGACCGGCTGCGGCGGGAACGACACGACCTGCTCACGCAGGTCGACCCGCTCGCGGGTGCGGTCGACGAACGGCACCAGGATGGCGGGGCCGCCCTCCCGGATGCTGTGGTAGCGGCCCAGCCGTTCGATGATGTAGGCCCACTCCTGCGGGACGATGACGACCGACTTGACGACGATCGTCACGACCAGCGCGAGCAGGATGATGCCGATGATGAACTCGGCGCCCATGTGCTCTCCCCTCCTGCGCGCCGGAGAACCGGCGCCCGTGTCGCCCCGGAGTCCCCGGGGCGTCGTGGCCGTCCCGCCGCGGTGGCGGTCAGGACGGCGGTAGCTCCCCCCGACCGGTGACGAGCACGGCCGCCCCGGTCACCTGCAGGATCGTGACGGTGGCGCCGGCCTCGAGGACCTCCACCCCGTCCATCGACCGCGCCGACCACACCTCACGTCCGATCCGCACCTGCCCGCGCTCGCCGTCGACGCGCTGCACGACCTCGGCGGAGGCGCCGACGAACCGGTCCTGGTGGCGATCGAGCGTGCCCATGTGCTCGGCCAGCCTGCGTTTCGCCACCGGTCGCACGGCCAGCAGCAGCAGTACCGCGACGGCGCCGCCCACCCCGGCGGCCGGGAGGAGCGTCAACCCGAGTGCGGCCCCGGCCGCCGCGGCGAGTGCGCCGCCGCCGAGCATGACCAGGAACAGCTCCCCGGACACGACCTCGCTGCCGATCAGTACGAGACCGATGAGCAGCCAGATCAGTGCCGGATCCATGGGCCCCAGGGTGCCAGAATGTCCGATTCCCCGTCGGCGTTTCGTCGGGATGCTCCGCACCGGTCGACCAGATCGTTACCGGTCGGTGCCGGAGTTCGCCCGCGGTGTCGGGGTCAGGCCCCCTCGGCGGTGACGAAGTCGATGAGGCGCTCGACCGCGCCGATCATCGGGGTCTCCAGATCGCGGTAGCTGCGGACCGCGCCGAGCACCCGGCGGGCACCGTCGGCGGGCTCGCCCCACCGCAGCGCCGCGCAGACCCCGGTCTTCCAGTCGGTGCCGCGCGGGATCACCGGCCATTCGCGGATCCCGACGACCGAGGGCTTCACGGCCTGCCAGACGTCGACGTAGGGGTGGCCGGTGACCAGGACGTGCTGCTGCGCGTCGCGGGTCGCCCGGTAGGCCTCGCGGGCCTGGCGGGTCTCCTTCGTGCCCTCCACCAGGTGGTCGACGAGGATGCCGAGGCGCCGGTGCGGGCCCGGGGCGAAGTCGCGGACCGCGGCGGCGAGGTCGTCGACGCCGTGCAGCGGCTCCACGACCACGCCCTCGACGCGCAGGTCGTGCCCCCACACCTGCTCGACCAGTGCCGCGTCGTGCAGGCCCTCGACCCAGATCCGGGCGGCGCGCGCGGTGCGCGCCTTCAGGTTCGCGACGTGCACGGAGCCGGACGCGGACAACGTGCGGCCCGCGGGGGCGGCCTGCGGCCGCACCAGCGTCGCGGGGCGGCCCTCGTACAGGAAACCGGCGGGGCGCAGCGGGAAGATCCGCCGGCCGCCGAAGCGGTCCTCCAGCGTCACCTCCGAGCCGGTGACGGTCACCACGGCACCGCAGAAACCGCTGGCCGGGTCCTCGACGACCAGGCCCGGCTCGGCGGCGACCTCGGTCACCCGGCTCTCCCGCGGCGCACGGGTGCCCGCGGTGTCGAACATGCCCCGGTAATCGTGGGTCCGGCTCATGGTGAGCCAGTATCGGTCGACGCCGGTCGGTGACCGCGGCACGACACGCCCACACTCCGGTGGTCACGCACAGCGTGACCCTCGTAGCGCTGCGTCACCCACGTGCCGGGTGTGCGACGCCGGACGGGCCGTTAGCCTGACCGCCGTGTCCTGTGCCTCCACGACCTTCGCCGTGTGGGCCTCGGCCTGGCTGGCCGGGTCCGCCGCACCCGACGATGTCCTCGACGCGCTCGCGCCGTGGTCGGAGGCGCACGACGTGCTCGCCGCCGACGACGTCACCGCCGCCACGACCGGACTGCCCGGACCCGGATCGGCGCCGACCTCGACGGCGATGCTGCTGGCCGCCGTCCGCCGCGGCGCCCCGCGCGGGCAGGCCCGGCTGGTGCTGCCG
>NZ_WWFY01000450.1:0-11882 GCF_009864975.1 Pseudonocardia sp. SID8383 | reverse complement strand
CGCCGGGTCGTCGCGGGGAGCCCGGCCAGCGGGCGCTGACCGAGAACACACACGACGAGGGGGCGCGACCGGACGGTCGCGCCCCCTCGTCGTGTGCGGTGGCTAGTGGAACTGCGGGCGGCGCTTCTCGCCGAACGCGGCGAGCCCCTCGGCACCCTCCGGACCCGCGGCGCAGGTCGCGATGGAGTCCGCCTCGGCCGCGAGCTGCTCGTCGAGCCCCCGGTCCCAGGTCACGCTCAGGAGCCCGCGGATGCGGCCCAGCGCGGCCGTCGGTCCCTGGGCGAGCCGGTGCGCGACCGCGGCGGCCTCGTCGGCCACCCGGTCGTCGTCGACGACAGAGGCGAGCAGCCCCAGCTCGGCCAGCGTCTCGGCCTCGAGGACCTCGTCGGTGAGCAGGACCCGCCGCGCCCGCGCTGCGCCGATCAGCCGCGGCAGCGTCCAGGTCATCCCGCCGTCCGGGGAGAACCCGATGCCGGGGTAGGCGGGGCGCATCCGGGTCGAGGTCCCGCCGACGGCGAGGTCGCAGGCCAGCGCGATGCTCATGCCCGCACCGGCGGCCCAGCCCGGCACGGCAGCGACCGTGGGCACCGGGGAGGCGGCCAGCGGGCGCAGCATGGAGTGGAAGGTGTCGGCGAGGCCGTGCACGTAGGCGTAGCGGTCCTCGGCCCCGGCGAAGGCCCGCACGTCACCGCCGGTGCAGAAGTTCTCGCCGTCGCCGTGCACCAGCACCGCTCCGGTCTCGGCCGGGTCGAGCGCCAGCAGCGCCTCGGTGACCTCGGCCATGGCGGGCCCGTCGAGGGTGCCGTGACGGCCGGTGGAGACCCGGCAGCGCAGCACCCGCCCGTCGCGGGTGACGGCGGCGGCGCCCGTCGCGGCGCTCACGCGAGCGCCCGCAGCTTCGGCGCGACGTCCTCGGTGAACTGCGTCAGGAACCGGCGCTGGTCGTGCCCCGGTCCGTGCACGACGAGGTGGTTCAGGCCCGCGTCGAGGTAGGGCTTGATCTGCTCGACGGCCTCGTCGGGGTCCGACGCGACGATCCAGCGCTTCACCACCTGCTCGATCGGCAACTCGTCGGCCAGGCGCTCCATCTCCTGTGAGGAGTCGACGGAGTTCTTCTGGTCCGCGGTCAGCGACAGCGGCGCCCAGAACCGGGTGTTCTCCCGCGCGGCGTCGGGATCCCGGTCGTAGCTGATCTTGATCTCGATCATCTTGTCGATGGCGCCCGCGTCGCGGTCGGCCTTGCCCGCGCCCTCCTCGACCCCCGGGAGGAGCTTGTCGGTGTAGAGGTCCATGCCCTTGCCGGAGGTGCAGATGAACCCGTCGCCGAACCGGCCTGCGAACCGGGCGACCATCGGGCCCCCCGCGGCGACGTAGATCGGCACCGGCTGCTCCGGCCGGTCGTAGATCATGGCGTCGACGAAGGTGTAGTACTCGCCCTCGATGCTGACCGACTCCTCGGTCCACAGCGCCCGCATCATCTTCACGGCCTCGCGCAGCCGGGCGAAGCGCTCCTTGAACTCGGGCCACTCCCGCCCGGACACCGCGATCTCGTTGAGCGCCTCGCCGGTGCCGACGCCGAGTGCGACCCGGTTGCCGGTGAGCAGCGCCATCGTGGCGAACTCCTGGGCCAGCACCGCCGGGTTGTAGCGGAACGTGGGGGTGAGCACGGAGGTGCCGATCTGCACCCGCTTCGTGCGCTCCCCCACCGCCGCCATCCAGGGCAGTGCGGCCGGGGCGTGCCCACCCTCGTGCCGCCACGGCAGGAAGTGGTCCGACGCCCAGACGCTGTCGAGCCCGAGCTCCTCGGCCAGCACCGCGTACTCGACGAGGTCGCGGGGGCCGAACTGCTCGGCCGACGCCTTGTACCCGATCTTCAGATCCACGGATCCGTCCTTCTCGCGTGATCGCCCGGCGCCCGGTCTGCGAACGCCGCTGGTCCTGCAGGTCTTGCTACACCCCGGGGCCGTCCGGCGCAGCACCGCGGCGCCCGCGACACACGGGCGGTGACCGGGGCCACGCCCCTGGCCCGGGCCCGGGCGCGGTCGGCGGTGCCGCGAGGTGAGTGCCGGGCGGGGCGCACGCGGCGGGGCTCGTACGATCGACGACGTGTTCGACGCCTCCGACCCGGACGAGATCCCGCTCCCGCCCGAGCCCGAGGACGACTACGGCGACGAGCCCCCACCGGAGGACGCCTGGGCCGCCGTGCCCGCCGGGCCGGGGCGGCTGCCGGAGCCGGAGCCGGTCCCGGAGCGGGTGCACAGCAGCGACCCGCACGAGATCCTGCGCCGCGTCTTCGGCTACGACGCGTTCCGCGGCGAGCAGCAGGCGATCGTCGAGCAGGTCACCGGTGGCGGGGACGCGCTGGTGCTCATGCCGACCGGCGGCGGCAAGTCGCTGTGCTACCAGGTCCCGGCGCTGGCCCGGCCGGGCACCGGGGTCGTGGTGTCGCCGCTGATCGCACTGATGCAGGACCAGGTCGACGCGCTGCGCGCGCTCGGGGTGCGGGCCGGGTTCCTCAACTCCACCCAGGACGCCGACGAGCGCCGCCTCACCGAGCAGGAGTTCCTCGCGGGCGAGCTGGACCTGCTCTACCTCGCCCCGGAGCGGCTGCGGGTGGAGTCCACGGTGCGGCTGCTGGAACGCGGCCGGATCGCCCTGTTCGCGATCGACGAGGCGCACTGCGTCGCGCAGTGGGGGCACGACTTCCGGCCCGACTACCTGTTGCTCTCCGAGCTGCCGAAGCGCTGGCCGGACGTCCCGCGGATCGCACTCACCGCGACCGCGACCGACGCGACCCGCACCGAGATCGCGCAGCGCCTGGAGCTGACCGGGGCTCAGGCCTTCGTCGCGAGCTTCGACCGGCCCAACATCGCGTACCGGATCGTCGCGAAGAACGAGCCGCGTCGCCAGCTGCTGGAGCTGCTGCGTGCCGAGCACGCCGGGGACGCCGGCATCGTCTACTGCCTGTCACGGCGCAAGGTCGAGGAGACCGCGGAGTTCCTCACCGCGCAGGGCATCCGGGCGCTGCCCTACCACGCGGGGCTCGACGCGTCGGTGCGCCGGGAGAACCAGTCCCGGTTCCTGCGCGAGGACGGGCTGGTCATGTGCGCGACGATCGCGTTCGGCATGGGCATCGACAAGCCCGACGTCCGCTTCGTCGCCCACCTCGATCTGCCGAAGTCCGTGGAGGGCTACTACCAGGAGACCGGGCGTGCCGGCCGCGACGGCGAACCGTCGACGGCGTGGCTGGCCTACGGGCTCGCCGACGTCGTGCAGCAGCGCAAGATGATCGACGACGGCGAGGGCGACGCCGCGCACAAGCGGCGCCTGGCCCAGCACCTCGACGCGATGCTCGCGCTGTGCGAGACCACCGAGTGCCGCCGGGCGCAGCTGCTGCGCTACTTCGGGCAGAGGCCCGATGCCCAGCGGTGCGGGAACTGCGACACCTGCCTGACGCCGGTGTCGTCGTGGGACGGCACGGTCGCGGCGCAGAAGGTGCTGTCGACGGTGTGGCGGCTGAAGAAGGAGCGCAACCAGGAGTTCGGCGCCGGGCAGGTCGTCGACATCCTGCTGGGCAAACGCACCCCGAAGGTCGACCAGCACCGCCACCACGAGCTGTCGGTGTTCGGCGTCGGGACCGAGCTGACCGACGTCGCGTGGCGCAACGTACTGCGCCAGCTCGTCGCGCGCGGGCTGCTGACCGTCGGCGGGAACTACTCGACGCTGCGGTTCACCGAGGAGTCCCCGGCGGCGATGCGCGGCGAGCAGAAGGTCATGCTGCGCAGTGAGCCGGAACGCGCCGCGCGGTCGTCGCGGTCGCGGGGCGGGTCGAAGCCGGCCGTGGAGATGCCGGCCGAGCTCGCGCCGGTGTTCGAACGGCTCCGGGCCTGGCGGGCGGCGACGGCGAAGGAGCAGGGCGTTCCCGCCTACGTGATCTTCCACGACGCGACGCTGCGGGAGATCGCGACCCGCGCCCCCGCCGACCGGGCCGCGCTGGGCACGATCTCCGGGATCGGCGAGGGCAAGCTCGCGCGCTACGGCGACCAGGTGATCGACGTGCTGCGCGGGGCGGACTCGTGACGCGCCCGCTGATCGGCATCAGCTGCTACAGCGAGCGGGCCGACTACTGGATCATGCGCGACGACGACGTCGTGCTGGTCCCGCGCACCTACGTCGAGATGGTGCTGGACGCGGGCGGGGTCCCGGTGCTGCTCGCCCCGACCGACGGCGCCGTCGAGGCCGTCGACGCCCTCGACGGGCTCCTCCTCACCGGCGGCCAGGACGTCGACCCGGCCCGCTACGGGCAGGTGGCCGGCGCGCACACCGACACACCGCGCACCGGACGGGACGCCGCCGACGTGGCGGCGCTGCACCGGGCGCTCGGCCGCGGGATCCCGGTGCTGGGCGTGTGCCGCGGGCTGCAGCTGCTCAACGTGGCGCTCGGCGGGACGCTGCACCAGCACCTGCCCGACGTGGTCGGTGCACAGGTCGCCGGAGCGCACTCGGCCGGACCGGGGGTGTACGCGCCGGTGCCGGTGCTGACCGAGCCGGGGACCCGGGCCGCGGAGATCCTGGGTCCGGGCCCGGTGACGGTGCGCTGTCACCACCACCAGGGGGTGGACCGCGTCGCCCCCGGGCTGCGGGTGTCCGCCCGCGCCGGGGACGTCGTCGAGGCGCTGGAGTGGAGCGACCCGTCGGGCCCCGGCGGCACCGACGCGCCCTGGGTGGTCGGTGTCCAGTCCCATCCCGAGCGCGACGGCGAGGACCTTCGCCTGGCCGGTGCCCTGGTCGCCGCCGCCACCCGGGCCCGCAGCCGCGCCGTCCGCCCGGCCCGCCTCGCCGGCTGACCCGGATCCACACCCCTGTCCGGTGTCCACACCTGCCGCAACGGGTGTGCCGACCGGACAGGGGGTGTGGACGCGGGCAGTCGGTGTCCGCGATCGGGGCCAGACTGTGGGGTCATGACGGAGATGGGGACGAGGACGGGTGTCGAATGGAACGGCGAGCTGCTCGCGCAGCTGACGTTCCACTGGGAGACCGCGCTGCGCCCGCGGCTGGCCGGGCTCACCGACGACGAGTACCACTGGGAGCCGGTTCCCGGCTGCTGGGGCGTGCGCCGCCGCGGGGAGTCGGTGACCCCGCCGGGCGCCGGGTCCGGCGCCTGGGTGATCGACTTCGCGTTCCCGACGCCGGAGCCGCCGCCGGTCACGACGATCGCCTGGCGGATCGGGCACGTGCTGGTCGGGGTGTTCGCGATGCGCTCGCACTCCCATTTCGGCGGGCCGGCCGTCGACTACGACTCCTACGCCTACCCCGGTACCGCGGCGGCGGCCCTGGACGCCCTGGACACCGAGTACGCCCGCTGGACCGCCGGGGTCGCCGCCCTCGGCGCCGAGGGCCTCGCCCGGCCGTGCGGACCGGCCGAGGGTCCCTACGCCGACGCGCCGCTGGCGACGCTGGTGCTGCACATCCACCGGGAGGCCATCCACCACGGGGCGGAGATCGCGCTGCTGCGCGACCTCTACCGGGCCGGCTGAGCCGAGCGCCGAGCCGAGCTCAGCCGGCCCGCCCGATCCGCTTGAGCACCGGGGGCAGGTCCCCGGAGTGGAGCACCCCGAGCCGCTGGGTGGCCCGGGTGATCGCGACGTAGAGGTCGTTGAGCCCCCGCGGGGACTCGTCCAGCATCTCCTGCGGCTCCACCACGACGACCGCGTCGAACTCCAGGCCCTTGGAGGCCGCGACCGGCAGCACCACGACCGGGGCGTCCAGCTCGGACTCCCCCTCCGCGGGCCCGGGGGTGGTGAGCCCGGCGGCGTCGAGGGCGGCGCGGACCCGGTCCAGTCGGGCCAGCGGTGCGAGGACGACGGTGCGGCCGTCGCCCACGGCGTCGCGCTCGGCCCGCACCCGCTCGGCCAGTACCCGGTCGCCGTCGGCCCCGGCGGGCAGCGCGGCCGCCCACGGCGGCACCCCGGTCGAGCGCACCGACGACGGCGGCCGCAGCGAGGCGTCGATCTCGGCGAGCACGTCGTCGGCGACGTCGGCGATCTCCGACGGCGTCCGGTAGTTGACGGTGAGCTGCTCCAGGCGCCAGCGACGGGCCACGAACGGCGACAGCACCTCGTCCCACGACCCGGCGCCGCCGCGGTCCCCCGTCTGGGCGATGTCCCCGACCAGGGTCATCGAGCGGGCGGGGGCGCGACGCATGACCATCCGCCAGGCCATCGCCGACAGCTCCTGCGCCTCGTCGACGATGACGTGGCCGTAGGTCCACTCGCGATCGGCGGCGGCCCGCTCGGCGGTCGAGTCGTAGCGCGAGACCTGCATGCGCTCGGCCAGCCGGTCGGCGTCGATGATGTCGGTGGCACGCAGCAGCTCGGGGTCGAGGTCCTCCTCCAGGTCGAGCACGTCGAGCACGCCCTGGGCGTACTCGACCTCCTCCCGCAGCGCCGCGGCCTCGGCGGCGGCCCGGGCGGCGCCGTCGTCGCCGAGGAGCTCGGCGGCCTCGTCGAGCAGGGCGACGTCGGCCGGGGTCCAGCGCAGGTCCGGGGGCACGTCGGCGTCGGGCGCCGGGCGCTCCAGCAGGGCCCGCTCGGGTGCCGGGATCCGCCGGGCCACCGAGTTGAGCCGGCGACGGTCGGCGAACAGGTCGGTGAGCAGCTGCTCGGGCGACAGCGTCGGCCAGAGCTCCTCGAGCTGCGTCGCGACCTCGGCGGACTCGGCGAGCTCGTCGCGGATGTCGTCGACGTCGCGCCGGTCCAGCAGGCCGGACTCGCCGCCGCCGACGCGACGGGCGACCTGCTGGGCGAGCAGCCGCAGCAGCTCCTTGCGGAAGATGCGGCGGGCCTCGTTGTGCGGCTTGCGGGAGCGCCGGGCCCGGGTGCGGGCCTGGGCGACGGTGTCCCGGTCGAGGACGACCCGCTGCTGCTCCACGACGAGCTCGACCGGGGTGCGCGGCAGCTGCTGCCGGTCGCGCACCGCGGCGGCGATCACCGGCGCCATCTCGGCGCGGCCCTTGAGCTCAGCGGCGGCCGCGGACTCGGTGCGCCGCGCGTCGAGCCCCGGGAACAGCTGGGCGACGGTGCCGAGCACGACGCTGGTCTCCCCCAGCGAGGGCAGTACCTGGCCGATGTAGCGCAGGAACGTCGGGTTCGGCCCGACGACGAGCACACCGCGCCGGGCGAGCCGGTCGCGGTGGGTGTAGAGCAGGTACGCCGCGCGGTGCAGCGCCACCGCCGTCTTCCCGGTGCCGGGCCCGCCCTGCACGACCAGCACCCCGGACGGCTTCGACCGGATGATCCGGTCCTGCTCGCCCTGGATGGTGGCGACGATGTCGCCCATCCGCCCGGTACGGGCCGAGGAGACCGCCGCCAGCAGCGCGGCCTCGCTGGTGAGCCCCGAGCCCGAGCGCGCCCGCTCCGCCTCGGTCATCTCGGCCAGGTTGAGCGGCTCGTCGTCGACCGCGACGACCTGCCGCAGCCGGGTCCGCAGGTGCCTGCGCCGCCGCATCCCCTCGGGGTTCGCGGCGGTGGCGGTGTAGAACGGCCGGGCGGCGGGTGCCCGCCAGTCCATCAGCAGCGGCTCGTACTCGTTGTCCTCGTCGAGCAGGCCGATGCGGCCGACGTAGCGGATCTCGCCGTCGTCCGCGTCGAGCCGGCCGAAGGCCAGCCCGTGCTCGGCGGCACGCAGACCGGCGAGCCGGTCGGTGAGCATCTCCGCGGCGGCGTCGCGCTGGGTGATGGCCTGCGGGGTGCCGACGGTCTCCTCGCGCAGCGTGTCGGCCAGCCGGCGCGCGGTGTCGCGACGGCGGTCCTCGAGCTGCTCGTAGAGCATGGCCACGTAGGACTGTTCGTGGGCCAGCTCCGGGTCGACCGGCGCGGCGGGGTCGGCCGCGGCAGCCGGGGAGCCGGCAGCGGAAGTGGGTTCGGGCACGGCGCGGGGATCCTCCACCGGGGGGACGTACACGAGGGGTCCGCGCGGTGCCAGGACGAGCCTGTCGCCGACGGAGCGACTGGCCAGGCTACCAGTGGTGGACGGCCTTCCGGTACGTGACGGACCGGGATCAGCCGGCCGGGCCCGGCACCCCCGCCCGCACCCGGAACGTGGCGGTCAGCCGCGGACCCGCGGGGCCCGTCCATGGGGCTGTTCCACCGGCTCCACCCACTCCGGGGTGGGGGTCGGCGCGGTGGCCGGGCTCTCGTCGTCGAGCGCGATGGGCTCGCCGTGGTGGCGCAGCCGCATCGGGGCGCCGTCGGTGAGCCGGTACTCGGTCTCCTCGGGGGTGATCGAGACCCGGATCCGGCGCCCCTGCCACTTCAGGCCGAACGAGATCCGCGACAGCGACGCCGGCAGCACCGGAGCGAACGACAACCCGTCGGCCTCGCAGCGCATCCCGCCGAAGCCCAGCACGACCGCGGTCCAGGTCCCGGCCATCGACGCGATGTGCATGCCGTGGTCGGTGTTGCCCGCCAGGTCCTGCAGGTCGACCAGGGCGGCCTCGGCGAGGTACTGGTGGGCCAGCTCCAGGTGCCCGGTGCGGGCGGCCATCACCGACTGGGTGCACGCCGACAACGACGAGTCCCGCACCGTGATCGCCTCGTAGTAGGCGAAGTTGCGGCGCTTCTGCTCCTCGGTGAACGCCTCCGGGAAGATCTGCATCGCCAGCACGAGGTCGGCCTGCTTGATGACCTGCTTGCGGTACAGGTCGAAGTAGGGGTAGTTCAGCAGCAGCGGGTACCGCTCGGCCGGGGTCTCCTCGAAGTTCCACCGCTGGTGGTCGGTGAAGCCCTCGGACTGCGGGTGCACGCCCAGGCGCTCGTCGAACGGGATGAACATGGCGCCGGCGGCATCGCGCCAGGACGCGATCTCCTCGGAGTCCACCCCGAGCCGTGACGCCGACCTCGGGTGCTTCGCGGCGACCTCGGCGGCGTAGCGCAGGTTCTGCTGGGCCATCAGGTTGGTGTAGACGTTGTTGTCCGCGATCGAGGAGTACTCGTCGGGGCCGGTGACGCCGTCGATGCGGAAGTTGCCCGCCGAGTCGTGGCTGCCCAGCGAGCGCCACAGCCGCGCGGTCGCGACCAGCAGCTCCAGCCCGACCTCCAGCTCGAACTTGGTGTCGCCGGTGGCGTGCACGTGCCGCTTCACCGCGTCGGCGATGTCGGCGTTGATGTGGAACGCCGCGGTGCCCGCGGGCCAGTAGCCGGAGCACTCGTGGCCGCGGATGGTGCGCCACGGGAACGCCGCGCCCTTGAGGCCGAGTGTCTCGGCGCGCTCGAAGGCCAGCGGCAGGATCGACTTGCGCCAGCGCAGGGCGTCCGCCGCCGCCTCCGGGGCGACGAAGGACAGCACCTGCAGGCAGAACGTCTCGGTGTCCCAGAAGGTGTGGCCGTCGTAGCCGTCGGCGGTCAGCCCCTTGGCCGGGATGCAGCGGCGCTCGGCGCGGGCGCCGGCCTGCAGGATGTGGAAGGTCGCCAGCCGCACGGCCTGCTGCAGCTCGGCGTCGCCGTCGATCTCGACGTCGGCGGTGGCCCAGAAGTCGTCGAGGTAGTCGCGCTGCTCGGCGACCAGGCCGTCCCAGCCGGTGTACCGGGCGGCGGCGATGGCGGCGCGCACCTGGTCGTAGACGGCGGGCAGGCTGCGCCGCGAGGACCAGCCGTAGGCGAGGTACTTGACCACGCGCAGCGACTGGCCGGGCTTGACCCGGGCGATGACGGTGGTGCGGGCGAGGTCCTCGTTGGCGTCGGTGGACACCTGGACGCCGTCCGGGCCGAACACCTCGTGCTCCATCGCCGCGCCGCAGCGCAGCTCCGACTTGCGGGTGCGGTGCACCAGGGTGGCCCCGGCGTCGCCGGCGCGGGACTGCTCGGGCTCCAGCACGTTGTCCAGCGCGGTGTCCAGGCGCGGGTCGTCGGCGTCGCGGCCGGGCAGCTGCTCGTTGGCGACGAGCTCGGACTGCAGCACCAGCAGGGCGGCGTCACCGGCGGCGCCGCTGCCGTCGTTGCCGTTGCTGACCAGCTCGACCTCGTAGGAGATCGCGGCGACCGCGCGCTGGGTCAGCGAGACCAAGCGGGTCGAGCGGACCCGGACCCGGCGCCCGGCCGGGGACTCCCACTCGACCTCGCGGTGCAGCGTGCCGGCCTGCATGTCCAGCACCCGTTCGTGCCGGTGCAGGGTGCCGTAGCGCAGGTCGAACGGCTCGTCGTCGACCAGCAGCCGGATCAGCTTGCCGTTGGTCGTGTTGATGATCGTCTGCCCGGACTCGGGGTAGCCGTAGCCGCCCTCGGCGTACGGCAGCGGCCGGACCTCGTAGAAGGAGTTCAGGTAGGTGCCGGGCAGGACGTGCGGCTCGCCCTCGTCGAGGTTGCCGCGCAGCCCGATGTGGCCGTTGGACAGCGCGAAGACCGACTCGGTCTGGCCCATCGCGTCCAGGTCGAGGCGCGGTTCGCGGACCACCCACGGCTCGACGGTGAAGGTGGGCAGGTGGTCGGGCTTCACGAACGCTCCAGCAGGTCGGCGAGATCGGTGACGACGACGTCCGCGCCGTGCTCACGCAGCGCGTCCGCCTGGTCGAGACGGTCGACGCCGACGACGGCGCCGAAGTCCCCCGCGTGGCCGGCCTGCACGCCGGCCAGCGCGTCCTCGAACACCACCGCGGCGGACCGGTCCACCCCGAGGTCGGCCGCGGCGGCGAGGAAGGTGTCGGGAGCGGGCTTGCCGGGCAGGCCGCGCTCGCGGGCGGTGACGCCGTCGACGCGGTGGTCGATGAAGGTCTCGAGCCCGGTGACCCGCAGGATCTGCTCGGCGTTCGCGCTGGAGGACACGACGGCGGTGGTGAGCCCGGCGTCCTTCACCGCCTCCAGGTAGCGGCGCGACCCCGGGTAGACCTCGACTCCGTCGGTGCGGATCCGCTCCTGCACGAGGTCGTTCTTGCGGGTCGACAGGCCCCACAGGGTCTCGGTGTCCGCGGTGTCGTCCGGGGACCCCTCGGGCAGCTCGATCCCGCGCGAGGCGAGGAAGCTGCGGGTCCCCTCGAGACGAGGCTTCCCGTCGACGTACGGACCGTAGTCGGCGTTGACGTCGAACGGGGTGTACCCGTCACCGTCGCGGGAACGGAGGTACTCGTCGAACATCTGCGTCCACGCCGCGGCGTGGACGCTCGCGGTGTCGGTGAGTACGCCGTCCAGGTCGAACAGGCACGCGCGTGTGCCGTCGGGCAGCCCCAGCATGGCGCGCACGCTATCCGGATCGATGAAGGTCCGTCGCCCCGGGCGGTGCACGCCACTCCCCCGCCGGCGGGTGTCACACGACGGGCACGCCCAGCGGCAGGACCAACAGGACGAGCGGGGCGCGGGCGGGCCGCTCGGCCGGGCCCGCCGGATGGACCTCCACCCGGGCCGCGGGCCCGTCGGGGGCGTCCGGGTCCAGCCGCACGTGGACCGCGCCGCCCGCGCTGTGCGGCTCGATCTCCTCGGCCACCCCGCGGCGGACCGCGGCGAGCACCGACAGCGGCGGCACCGCCGACGACGGGTCGACACCGGCCCCGGACGGGTCGTCGAGCTCGGTGGTCAGCCGGGCGCCGAAGCGGGTCCGTTCGATCTGCAGGTACGCCCGCACGGCGGCGAGCTCCTCGTCGAGCCGGATCGAGGGCTCCCCGGCCCGGTCCGCGGCCCGGGACAGGTCGGCGAAGCCGAGCAGCAGCTCCCGGGCCCGTGGCGGGTCGGTGCGCACCAGCGAGGCGATGGTGTTGAGGGTGTTGTAGACGAAGTGCTGCTCGAGCCGCCGCGACAGCGGCCCGTGCCAGGGGCCGTCCGGGGCGGTGGCCGGCGGCACGGGGTCCACGGGGGCGCGCGGGACGGCGTCGCGGACCCGGATGCGGACGGTCTCGT
>NZ_WWFY01000045.1:0-3551 GCF_009864975.1 Pseudonocardia sp. SID8383 | reverse complement strand
CGCACCCCGACGAGCACGCCGCGCTGGAGGAGGCCGCCGACGAGGCCCTGCGCGAGCTGCGCTCCTCGGGCGACCGGCGGCTGTTCCGCCTGCGCCGCGACGACGACTGACCCCGTCCCGCACGCCGCACCCGCCCGGCCAGGCCAGGCCCCACGGGCCGGACGCGCCGAGATGCAGTCCGGGGCCTGCCCCGCGGGTGGCGGGCCGCCCCGAGCTGCATCTCGACGGTCGTGCCGGGGGTCCGGGGCCGGTGGTCGCCGTCCGCCCCTCCCCGGCGTACCGCCTGTGCGGCACCGGATCGTGGGAGGGCGGTCAGCCCAGCGGGACGACGCCCAGCAGCAGCGCGACCCCGAGCATCACCAGCGAGCAGAGCGCGGCCCGCCAGATCACCCTGCGGTGGTGGTCGGCCAGGTCGACCTTCGCGAGCGAGACGAGTAGCAGCAGCGCCGGGACCAGCGGGCTGGTCATGTGCACCGGCTGGCCGATGATCGAGGCGCGGGCCATCTCCACCGGGTCGATGCCGTAGTGGCCCGCGGCCTCGGTCAGGATCGGCAGGATGCCGAAGTAGAACGCGTCGTTGGTGAGGAAGAACGTCAGCGGCATGCTCAGCACACCGGTGATCACCGCGAACCAGGAGCCGACCGACGGCGGTACGGCCGAGACGATCCCGTTCGCCATCGCCGTCACCATGCCGGTGCCCGACAGCACCCCGACCAGGACCGCGGCGGCGAACACCATGGACACGACGCCGACGATCGAGGAGGCGTGCGAGGTCACCGCCCGGAGCTGGTCCTCGGGCTTCGGGAAGTTCACGACCAGGGCGACCGCGGCGGCCGCGACGAACACCAGCGACAGCGGCAGGACGTCCATGCCCAGCAGCACCAGCAGCGCGACGGTGAGCCCGAGGTTGAACCAGATCAGCGTCGGCCGCAGCGTCGGACGGTTCGGGTCCAGCGCGCCCCCGGCGTCGGCTCCGTCGGCGGGGCCCCCGCCCGAACCGGTGGCCGGGCCGTCGGTGCCGGCGCCCCCGCCGATCAGGGCGGGCTCGCGCACCGCCACCATCTCGTCGGCGACGACCGACAGCGTGCGGCCCGAGGCGAGCAGCCGCTTGCGCTCGGAACGGCCCAGCTGCCAGGCCAGCAGCAGCACGGTGGCGATGCCGGCCACCATGCCCGGGACCATCGGGTTGAACAGCTCCGAGGGCGACACGTTCAGCACCGTCGCGGCGCGGATCGTGGGGCCGCCCCAGGGCAGGATGTTGAGCACGCCGTTCGCGAGGTTGGCGACGACGGTCAGCACCACCGGGCTCAGTCCGAGCCGCAGGTAGATCGGCAGCAGCGCGGACACCGTGATGATGAAGGTGGTCGAGCCGTCGCCGTCGAGGGAGACGACACCGGCGAGCACCGCGGTCAGCACGACCAGGCGCACCGGGTCGTTGCCCACCGTGCGCAGCACGAAGCGGATCAGCGGGTCGAACAGCCCGACGTCGATCATCGTGCCGAAGAAGATGATCGCGAAGAACAGCAGTACGGCCGTCGGCGCGAAGTCGGAGAACGCCGACGAGATCGAGTCGACGACGCCGTCCTCACCCGGTTCGGACAGGCCGGTGCCGGTCGCCACCAGGGCGAAGGTCAGCGGGACGAGTACCAGCGCCAGCGTCGGCGCGAGCCGCTTCGCCAGGATCAGGTACATGAAGACCGCGATCATCGCGGACCCGAGAACGATGAGCATCGGTGCTCCTCCTCGACGGACGTGTCGAGGAGCAACGCTAGGTCCGGGCCCCGGCCCCGGTCCCGCTTGCGGACACAGCCCGCGTAGTGGTCGCTGCGTGCCCTGTGGTCGTTGTGGTCACGCGGCTACTCGTCGTCGGCGTCGTCCCGGGCGAGGAAGCTCGACAGCCGCTCGACGGCGGTCTCGAACTGCGGGTTCGCGTCGACGAAGGCGCGGAGCCGGTCGGCCAGCCACTCGACGCTGACCTGCTCGTCGCCGCGCCGGTCGACGAGCTCCTCGATGCCGCGGTCGGTGAAGTACATGCCGGCGAGGATACGGCGGCCGCCGCTTGACCCGGCCGCGACGGCATCGTTTCCGATGGGTCTCCCACCGCCTCGTGAGGAGATCCCATGTCCACCGCGCCGCCCGCCGCGACCGTCGCCCCGACCCCGGTGAGCGACCGTGCGCTCGCCCCCGACCTCGCCCGGGGCGCGATGCTGCTGCTGATCGCACTGGCCCATGCGCCCTGGTTCGCCTACACCTCGCAGCTGGGGGCCACGCTGCTCCATGCCGCGGACGGCGGGCCCGCCGACCGGATCGCCCAGGTCGTGACCATCACCGCCGTCGACGGCCGCGCCTGGACGTTGTTCGGGTTCCTGTTCGCCTACGGCATCGGGCAGCTCTACGCCCGCCGGATCGCCGGCGGCGGCACCGACGCGCAGGCGCGGCGGCTGCTGCGCACCCGGCACCGGTGGCTGCTCGTCCTCGGCCTGCTGCACGCGGCCCTGCTGTGGCAGGGCGACATCCTGGGCACCTACGGGGTCCTGGGCCTGGTGCTGGTGCCGCTGTTCCTGCACCGCAGCGACCGCACCCTGCGGATCGGGGCCGGGGTCCTGGTCGGTCTCGCCGTGGCCGTCCCCGCGGCGACGGGCGTGCTGGCGCAGTTCACGGGTGGCGCGACGCCGACGTCCGCCGCGCAGCAGCTCGCCCTCGCCACCCCGGACTGGTTCGCGACGCTGCCGCTGCGGCTCGCGCTGTGGGTGTCGGCGATCCCCGGGGCGTTCGTGACGCTGGTGATGCCCGCCGCGGTGCTGCTCGGGCTGCTCGCCGCGCGGCACCGCGTGCTGGAGGAGCCGGGCGCGCACCTGCCTCTGCTGCGCCGCACGGCCGTCGTCGGCATCGCCGTCGGCTGGTCGGCCGGGCTGGCCCAGGCCCTCGTGCACGTCGGCGTCGTCGCGCTGCCGGACCCGGGTGCGTTCGCCGGCCTGCACATCGCCACCGGGATCTTCGCCGCGCTCGGCTACGCGGCGGTGTTCGGCCTCGTCGCGCACCGGCTGGGAACCCGTCCGACGGCACCGCTGCCGGTCCGGGCCCTGGTCGCGCTCGGCCGTCGCTCGCTGAGCGGCTACCTGGCGCAGTCGCTGCTGTTCGTGCCGCTGCTCACCGCCTGGGGCCTCGGGCTGGGCGCGCACCTGTCGGGCTGGTCGGCGTCGCTGGTCGCGGTCGGGGTGTGGCTGCTGACCGTCGTCGTCGCGTACCGGCTCGACCGGGCCGGCGTGCGGGGGCCCGCCGAGACGCTGCTGCGCCGCCTGACCTACGGGCCGTCGCCGCGGAGCGCTCGGTAGCGTCGACGGACCGCCGCGCCCGCGGCCCCGCCGCCCCCCGATCCGGAGTTCTCATGGCACTCACCCCTCCCGTGGCCCGCACCCTGCACGACGTCGGCCTGGCCGCCTGGTTCGGCGGCTCGCTGATGGGCGTCACCGGCCTCAACGGCGCACTGGACGCGGTCGGCGACCCGGCCGAGCGCGAACGGCTCGCCGGCGCGGGCTGGAGCGGGTGGG
>NZ_WWFY01000449.1:0-6412 GCF_009864975.1 Pseudonocardia sp. SID8383 | reverse complement strand
GCTCCACCGCGACGGGGGAGACGTCGACGGCGTCCACCCGCCAGCCCCGCGCGGCGAGCCACACCGCGTCGCCGCCCTCCCCGCAGCCGACGTCGAGCGCCCGCCCGGGCGGCAGGTCCGCGGCCTCGGCGACGAGGGCGGCGTTGGCGTCGCCGCTCCAGATCTGCGGTCGGGTGTCGTAGTGGGCGTCCCAGAACGCCGCGGACCAGCGGTCCCCGGTCACGGTGGCTCCTCCGGTGGATGTGGTGGTGGTGGGCGCAGCGGCTGTGGTGACGCCGGTGGCGAGTCCGTGCACCCGGTCGTCCGCGACGAGCGCGGCGACCCGGCGCTCGGACACGGCACCGAACGGGTCTGCGGGAGAGGAGGTCATGGCACCACCCTGCGCGCCGCAGCGCGACACTGGCAAACATCGTTGCCGGGATGGCAAACTGTCGGAGTGGACGAGGCGATCGCGGACACCCTGGCCGGCGTCGGCCCCCGGCTGGCCGGGCTGCGCACCGCGCACGGCATGACCCTGGCCGACCTGTCGGAGGCAACCGGTATCTCGGTGAGCACGCTGTCGCGGCTCGAGTCCGGCGGGCGCCGTCCGACCCTGGAGCTGCTGCTCCCGATCGCGGCCGCCCACCAGGTGCCGCTCGACGAGCTCGTCGCCGCCCCACCGGTCGGCGACCCGCGGGTGCGGCTGCGGCCGCGCCGGGCCAACGGGATGACCGTCGTCCCGTTGACCGAGCGCCCCGGCGGGCTGCAGGCGTTCAAGATGCTCATCCCGTTCCGCGGCGACGAGCCCGACCCGCGGGTGCACGAGGGCTACGAGTGGCTCTACGTCCTCGACGGCAGGCTGCGCCTGGTCCTCGGCGGGCACGACGTCGTGCTCGGCGCCGGGGAGGCTGCCGAGTTCGACACCCACGTCCCGCACTGGTTCGGCTCCGCCGACCACGACCGCGCCGTCGAGGTGCTCAGCCTGTTCGGCCCGCAGGGCGAGAAGATCCACACCCGCGCCGCGCCGCGTGAGCGCCGCACCGCAGGCCACGGCGGCTGAGCCTCAGCCGAAGAACGCGGGCACGTCCACCGGGCCGCCCGCCTCGGCGAACTCCGCCGCGACCGCCCCGCGCAGCGCCTCGTCGTACAGCAGGTCGGCCACCACCGTCGCCAGCCCGGCGGCGCCGTCGAGCACCGCGCGGTCCCCGGCCGCGCCCGCGGCGGCCTCGGCGAACCCGGTGGTGTGCAGCGCGGTGCCCGGCTCCGCGATCGCGATCATCGGATGGATCGACGGCACCCGCAGCGAGACGTTGCCCAGGTCGGTCGACCCGGTCTCGGACTCCGGCACCACCCCGCGCGGGTACACCGTGCGCCCCCGCCCGGCCTGGTGCACCGCCCAGCGCGCGGCGAGGGTCCGGTTGTGGCGGATCGGCAGGTACGGCGGGCGCGGGTCCCACTCCAGGGTGTGGCCGCAGCCGGTCATCGCCGCCGCCGCGACGGCGATCGCCTCCACCCGCGTGGTCAGGTCCCGCAACGTCTCCGGGCGCTGCGAGCGCAGGTAGTAGCGTGCCGCCGCCCGCTCCGGCACGACGTTGGGCGCCTGCCCGCCGTCGACGACGACGCCGTGCACCCGGTCGGCGTCGGGGATGTGCTGGCGCAGCATCGCGATCCCCTGGTAGCCCAGGACGACCGCGTCCAGGGCGTTGCGGCCCCGGTGCGGCTGGGCCGAGGCGTGCGCGGCGACCCCGTGGTAGGTGACCTCCAGCTGGCGGCGCCCCAGGAACGGGTGGTCGGCGATGTCGTGGGCGAACGGGTGCAGCATCACCGCGGCGTCGACGCCGTCGAACGCACCGTCGCGGGCCATCGTCTCCTTCCCGCCGCCGCCCTCCTCCGCCGGCGTGCCGAGCAGCACCACGGTGCCGCCCACCGGGTGCGCGGCGAGCACCCGCGCCAGCGCCAGGAACGCACCCACCGCCGCCGAGCAGATCACGTTGTGCCCGCAGGCGTGCCCGATGCCGGGCAGCGCGTCGTACTCGGCGAGCACCGCGACCGTCGGGCCGTCCCCGGAGCCGAGCGTCGCCCGCAGCGCCGTGTCCAGCCCGTGCACGCCGACGGCGGCGTCGACCCCGTGCCCGGCCAGCAGCGCGGCCACCGCGGCGACCGAGCGGTGCTCGGAGAACGCGGTCTCCGGGTGGGCGTGCAGGTCGTGCGACAGCGCCAGCAGCTCGTCCCGCAGCTCCTCGACCGCGGCCGCCACCGCCTCCCGCACCGCGGCGGGAGCGCCGTCGTGGGGGGAGGTGATCGGGTCCGCCGCCGCCGCGCGCACCGCGGTCTCCCGGGCCACGGCCTCGTCGTACGCCGACGACGGCGGGACCGGCAGCCCGTGGTCCGGGCAGGTCACGACGACGCCGCCGCGTCCAGGGCCTTCCGCAGCCGCCCCACCGACGACTCCAGACCCCACCGCCGTGCCAGCTCGTCGAGCCGGTCCGGGTCGGCGAACGACGCCGGGAGCACGTCGTCGCGGCTCAGGTCGACCTCGGCGTCGGTCCGCACCCGCACCACCGGCTCGACGACGTCGAGGTAGTCCCGCGCCGCCGCCAGCTTCGCCCGCGGCCCCGCCCCGATCCGGGCGTCGCCGTCGCCGACCGCGGCCAGCAGCTCCGCCCACGAGCCGAACCGGCCGACCAGCGTCGCCGCGGTCTTCGCACCGACCCCGGGCACGCCGGGCAGCCCGTCGGAGGGGTCCCCGCGCAGCATCGCCATCTCCGCGTACGCCGCGCCCGCCCGCTCCCGGGGCACCCCGAACTTCTCCGCGACGTCGTCCGGGCCCAGGTTCTCGGCCTTGTTCAGCCCGCGGCCGATGTAGAGCAGCCGCACCGGCGGGGCGTCGCGCACGATCTGCATGAGGTCCCGGTCCCCGGACACCCCCAGCACCGGGTCGGAGGCCTCCCGGTGGGCCAGGGTCCCGATCACGTCGTCGGCCTCGCAGCCCACGGCCCCGCCGGTCGCGATCCCCGCCGCGGCCAGCACCTCCATGATCAGCGGTACCTGCGGGGCGAGGGTGTCCGGCACCTCCTCGGGTACGCCGGCCGGCACCTCGTCGCCGGCCCGGCCCGCCTCCACCCGGTGCGCCTTGTACGACGGCAGCGCGTCCACCCGGAACGCCGGCCGCCAGTCCAGGTCGAGGCAGGCCACCAGCCGCACCGGGCGGTGCTCGGTGACCAGCCGCGCGATCATGTCGGTGAACCCGCGCACCGCGTTCACCGGCGTCCCGTCCGGGGCGGTGACGCTCTCCGGCACGCCGAAGTAGGCACGGAAGTACATGCTCGCGGAGTCCAGCAGCATCAGCGGGCGCTCACTCATGCCGCGAGTCTGGCACCGTCGCCGTACCCGGGTGGGCGCCGTACCCGCGCGGACCGTGCAGAATGCCCGGTGTGGAGAACAGCCGAACCACCACGAACAGCGGACCTGCTGCGGTCACCGGGCGCGACGACTGGACCGCCGAGCGGGACCTGTTCGTCGTCACGGAGCAGCGCGGTGGCCCCGCCGAGGACGCCCTGGCCGACACCGGCCCGCTCGCCCGCGAGTTCGCCGCCCTCACCGGCGCCCTGCTCGCCTCCGGCTCGGTCGCCGACGTCCTCGCCCGGGTCGTCGCCGCGGTCCGCCGGGTCGTGCCCGGCGCGGACATGGTCAGCGTCACCCTCCGCGACGACGACGGCCGCTTCCACACCCCCGTCGAGACCGACCCCGCCGCCTCGTCGATCGACGAGGCCCAGTACACCAGCGGCCGCGGCCCCTGTGTCGAGGCCGCCCGCGCCGACGGCCCCGCGCTGGCCTCCTCCGACGACCTCGCCGCCGAGACCCGCTGGAGCGACTTCGCCCACGCCGCCGTCGGGCACGGGTTCCACTCGGTGCTGGCGGTCTCGCTGATCCCCGACGCCGAGCCGCCGCGGCTGCCCGGCGCGCTCAACGTCTACGCCTCCGACCGCCGGGCGTTCACCTCCGCCGACCGCGACCGCCTGATGCTGCTCGCCACGCACGCGTCGCTGGCCCTGGCCACCTGCGTCGCCGTGTCCGACGCCGGGCTCCAGGAGACCCAGCTGCGCCAGGCGATCGCCTCGCGCGACGTGATCGGCCAGGCCAAGGGCATCCTGATGGCGCGCCGCGGGCTCACCGCCGAGGAGGCCTTCGACGTGCTCCGCCGCACCTCCCAGGACCTCAACGTCAAGCTCGTCGAGCTCGCCGGGACCGTCACCGCGCACCCCACCGCACTCGACACCGACTGACCCGCGCTCCGGCTCCGCAGGCGTCCGGTCACGCAGCGCGTCCGGACGCCCACCGGCCCCCGCCCGGCCCACGCCGCGGTGCTCCGGGTGGCGGTCGTGTACCCCCCGTGCCCGCCTACGCTCACGGTCATGACCGATGCCGTCCCCACCGAGCTGCTCGCCGACCGGCTGCGCCGTGCCGGTGAGCACGCCGCCGAGCAGGGCACCGACGTGCTGTTCCTGACCCCGGGAACCGACCTGCGCTACCTGACCGGGTTCGACGGGTCCTCGCACGAGCGCCTGACCTGCCTGATCGTCCCGGCCGCCGGGCACCGGGCGCCGCCCGCGCTCGTCGTCCCGTCGCTGGAGGCGCCCGGGTTCGCCGGTGTGCCGCTGGAGGCGCTCGGCATCGACCTGGTCACCTGGACCGACGGCGAGGACCCGTACCTGCTGGTCAGCGACCTCGCCGGCGGCCCCACCCGGATGTCGGTCGACGACGACATGCCCGCCCGCCACGTCCTCGGCCTGCGCCACGCCTTCCCCGACGTCCCGCAGTACCTCGGCGGCACCGTGCTGCGCGAGCTCCGCATGCGCAAGGACCCGGCCGAGATCGACCGCCTGCGCGAGGCCGGCGCCGCCATCGACCGGGTGCACCGGCGGATGGGCGAGTTCCTGCGCCCCGGCCGCACCGAGGCCGAGGTCGGCGCCGACATCACCGCCGCGATCATCGCCGAGGGCCACGCCGAGGCCGCGTTCGTCATCGTCGGCTCCGGCCCCAACGGCGCCAGCCCGCACCACGACGTCTCCGACCGCGTGATCGAGGCCGGCGACGTCGTCGTCATCGACATCGGCGGACCGCTGCCCGGCGGCTACAACTCCGACTGCACCCGCACCTACGCCGTCGGCGGCGAGCCCGGACCGGACGTCAAGGAGACCTACGCGGTGCTGCAGGAGGCCCAGGAGCGCGCCGTCGCCGCCGTCCGGCCCGGTGCCACCGCCGCCGACATCGACGCCGCCGCCCGCGAGCACATCGCCGCCGCCGGGCACGGTGAGCACTTCATCCACCGCACCGGGCACGGCATCGGCCTCGACGTGCACGAGGAGCCCTACATCGTCGGCGGCAACGACCTCGTCCTCACCGAGGGCATGACCTTCTCGATCGAGCCCGGCATCTACCAGGCCGGCAGGTGGGGCGCCCGGATCGAGGACATCGTCGTCGTGACCGCCGACGGCGTGGAGCGGCTCAACACCACCGCCCGCGACCTCGTCGTCCTGTAACGACCCCCGGGGCGCGTTCGGGGTCACCCTCCGGGTGTTCCCCGAGCGCGCCGGGCCCCGGTGGTGCCAGGGTGGGGGAGGTCCCACCCGCACCACGAAGGAGCACCCCGTGAACATGCCCGTGACCCAGCGTCTCGTCCGTCCCCGCAACGGGAAGGTGATCGCCGGGGTCTGCGCCGGGCTGGCCGACCGTTTCGGGATGGGTCGCAACACCGTGCGGTTCCTGTTCGTGCTGTCCTGCCTGCTGCCCGGCCCGCAGTTCGTCATCTACCTGGCGCTCTGGCTGATCATGCCGAAGAGCACCGTCTGACCGGTGTGAGCGCCGTCGCGGGGCCCCGGTGTGGACCCGTGACGGCGCCCCTGCCATCATCTCCCGCGTGATCGAGCCGACGACCGCCGCCGCCGCGCGCCCCGTGCGCGCCGCCGCGTGTCGCTGTCGTCGGGGTCCGTCCCCGCGCGGCTGACACCGCCGTCCCGGCTCACCGTCCGTGGACCGCTCGCGCCGCCCGGGTACCGACCCGCTCCGGACCCGTGTCCGTACCGGCCGCCCCGGCCCCGCACGCGAAGCGATCACCAGGTGCACACCCTCTCCGGCCAGACCGTCCTGGCCCTGCACGCCCACCCCGACGACGAGTCGATCTTCACCGGACTGACCCTGCGCCGCCTCGCCGACGCGGGCGCCCGCGTCGTGCTCGTCATGGCCACCGGCGGCGACCTCGGCGGGTCCCGTCTTCCCCTGGAACCCGGCGAGACCGTCCCCGACCGCCGCCGCCGCGAACTCACCGACGCCGCCGCCCTGCTCGGCGTGCACCGGCTGGTGCTGCTCGGGCACCGCGACTCCGGCCTGCCCGGCGGCCCCGGCCTGCGCCACCCGCGCGCCCTCGCCGGCG
>NZ_WWFY01000448.1:0-5718 GCF_009864975.1 Pseudonocardia sp. SID8383 | reverse complement strand
GGGCTCGTCCCGGCGGGCACCCCGTACCTGGTGCCGCGCCCGTTCGACGGCACCCGCCAGTTCCTCGACCTGGTCTCGCGGCACGTCGACTTCGCCGCCATCGGTCCGGACCCGGCAGGCACCGCGCCGCTGCTGCTGCTCGGCGCCGTCGACGTGCTGACGGGGGAGTTCCGGGCGTTCTCCAGCCGCACCGACACCCTGACCGCCGAGACCGTGCTCGCCTCGGCCGCGATCCCCACCCTGTTCCGCGCGGTGCACACCGCGGGCGGCGTCCACTGGGACGGGCTGTTCTCGCAGAACCCGCCCACCCGCGACCTGCTCGACACCGACCCCGACGAGCTGTGGGTCGTGCAGATCAACCCGTCGGAGATCGACGACGAGCCGCGCAGCCCGATCGAGATCGCCGACCGGCGCAACGCACTGGCCGGCAACCTGTCGCTCAACCAGGAGCTCGGGTTCATCGAGACGATCGACCGGCTGCTCGCCGACGGGAGCCTCGGCCCGGACTCGGGCTACCGGCAGGTGACCGTCCGGGTGCTGGAGATGCCGGCCGGCGCGGTGCGGTCCCGGCTGCTCGGTGCCGCCTCCAAGATCGACCGCGACGTCGCGTTCCTCGACCACCTGCAGCGCCGGGGCGCCGCCGCGGCCGACCGGTTCCTCGGCGCGCTGGCCTTCGAACGGGCGGTGCGCGACGGCGACCCGGTCGCGCTCGCGGCCGCCGTCACCCCGGACGCGACCCTGACCTCGACCGCACCGTTCCGGGAGCGGCCGTCCCCGGTGCCGCTGCTCGCCCACCTCGGCGAGCTGCTCGACGGGGAGTTCACCGTCGACCCGACCCGCAAGCAGGTCGCCCGCGACACCGCGGAGTGGGCCGTGCGGGTGCACCGCGACGGCGGTGTCACCGACGGGCGGGCCGAGGCCGGCCTCGACGACGACGGCCGGGTCGTCGCGCTGCGGCTCGGGCCACGCCGCTGACCCCGGGCCCGGGGTCAGAACGGGATCAGCGGCACCACGACCAGCCGCGCCAGCAGCACGGCCACGAACACGATCAGCACCGACAGGTCGAGTCCGACCGCGCCCATCCGGACCGGCTGGACGCGGCGGCGGATCGGGGCGACGACCGGCTCGGTCAGGCCGTGGGTGATGCGGCGGGCGGTGTCGAGCACGGCGCCGCCGCGCCCGGAGCCGAGCACGTCGATCCAGTCCACGACGACCCGGGCGACCAGCACGAGCTGGAACAGCCCCAACAGCCAGGACAGCAGGTAGGCGACCATGTCCCCATCGTCCCCTTTCCGGCTGAGAGTCCGGTGAGAGACGGCTGAGACCAGGGCCCGGTACCGGGCTCAGACCTCGACCAGGACCGTGAACGGGCCGTCGTTGACCGACTCCACGGCCATCTGCGCGCCGAACTCCCCGGTCCCGACGGCGGCGCCGCGCCCGCGCAGCGCGGCCACCACCGCGTCGACGACCGGCTCGGCGTCCTGCGGGCGGGCCGCCGCCGACCAGGACGGCCTGCGTCCCTTGCGGGTCCCGCCGTACAGGGTGAACTGGCTGACCACGAGCAGCGGGGCATCGGCGTCCGCGCACGAGCGCTCGTCGCGCAGGATGCGCAGCTCGTGCAGCTTGCGAGCCATCGTGTCGACCTTCCGCGCGGTCGCGGCGGGATCGGTGCCGACGTCGTCGGCGTGCACGCCGAGCAGCACCAGCAGCCCGGGCCCGATCTCACCGGACACCCGCAGCGGTGTGCCGTCGGGCGCCTCGACCGTCACCGACGCCCGTCGTACGCGGGCGACGACGGCCCTCACCCGACCGGCCCCGACGGCGACGCGGCCGCGGTCCGCGCGGGCACCGGGTGCGGCCAGCCGTCGACCGGTTGGAGCAGGCCGTGCCGGACGAACTCCCGCACCGCGGGCAGCGTCGCCGCGACCAGCGCGTCGACCGGCAGGTCGTGGGCGTAGGACAGCAGCGCGAGCAGCTCGGACAGCGGCAGGTCGCCACGGCAGCCGGCCAGCAGCGCCGCGGCCGGGGCGTCGACGGGGTGTTCCCAGCCGGGGCCGCCCCAGCGGCGCACGGTCGTCGACAGCTCGGCCCAGCCGCCGTCCGGGTCGACCGACGAGGCCGACTCGAGCACCGTCTCCGGGGCGAGCAGCAGCCGTGCGCCGAGCAGGTCCTCGTCGCGGGTGTGGGCGCGCAGCCAGTCCACCCGGTCCAGCCAGCCGGTCATCTCCCGGCCCAGGCCCTCGCCCAGCTCGCCGGGCAGGTCCTCGACCACGACGGTCGGCTCGCCGTCGGTGCGGCGCAGCATGAGGAAGCCGAACCCGACCCCCTCCACCCGCTCGGCGGCCATCCAGTCCAGCCACGCCCCGGCCTGCTCGCGGGCCGCCCGGGAGGTCGGGACCAGCCCGGCGTCGCGCTGCCAGGTGCCGACGTGCAGGCCCGGATCGACGACCTCGCGCTGCAGGACCCAGGCGTCGACGCCGTCGGGCAGCCAGGACCGCACCCGGTCCGGCCAGTCCTCGCCGCGCACGTGCAGCCACGACCCCAGCAGCTGCGCGACCCCGCCCGGGTTGAGCAGGCCGGGCAGCTCACCCAGCAGTCCGGCCAGCGCGGAGTCCCCGGCCGCACCGGAGTCGCGGTAGACGTAGTCCACCCGCGGCGGGCCCGGCACGAACGGCGGGTTGGACACCACCTGGTCGAAGCGCTCCCCGGCCACCGGGGCGAACCACGGGCCCTCGCGCAGGTCGACCTCCACCCCGGACAGCCCCAGCGACAGCCGGGCCAGCGCCAGCGCGCGCGGCAGCACGTCGGTCGCGGTGACCCGCAGCGCGTGCCGGGAGCCGTGCAGCGCCTGCACCCCGCAGCCGGTACCCAGGTCGAGCAGGGTGCCGACCGGGCGGCGGACGGTCGCCGCGGCCAGCGTCAGCGACGCCCCGCCGACGCCGGTGACGTGCTCGCGGTCCTGCCGCGCGGCCGGGGTGTCGATGTCGGACACCACCCACCAATCGGTGCCCGGCTCGCCGTCGGCGCCGGGGCCCTCGCCGTAGGGACGCACGTCCAGCGCGGCCCGGATGCCCTCCGGGGTGCGGCGCAGGATACGGCCCTCCAGCAGCGGGTCCAGGTCGCCGAGCGCCGCGGTCACCGCCGGCTCGGGCTCGGTGTCCTCCAGCAGGAACAGCCGCACCAGGGTGCCGAGCTCCCCGCCGTCGCGGCTGGCCCGGGCGGCGGGCTCCGGCTCGCCGCGGGTCAGCGCGTCGTGCGCGGAGCGGCCCAGCAGGGCGCGCACGCCGTCCGGGGTGTAGCCGGCGTCGAGCAGACAGCCGCGGACGCGTTCGATGTCACCGGCGTCGAGATGGGGGAGCACCCCCCCATTGTCGCGTGCCATCCTGTGCGGCATGAGCGGGATCTGCATCGCCCAGGAACCGGAGGCCGACGCGCTGCTGGAACGCGAGCCCCTCGCGCTGCTGATCGGCATGCTGCTCGACCAGCAGATCCAGATGGAGGTCGCGTTCCGCGGCCCGCTGAAGCTGCACGAGCGCCTCGGCGGGCTCGACGTGCGCGTCATCGCCGACCACGACCCCGAGGGTTTCGCGACGCTGGCGACCACCCCGCCCGCCATCCACCGCTACGGCGGCTCGATGGCCAGGCGGGTGCAGGAGATGTGCCGCGCGATCGTCGAGGACTGGGACGGGGACCCGGCCGCGATCTGGACCCGCGACGACCCCGACGGGCGCGAGGTGCTGCGCAGGCTCAGGGCGCTGCCCGGCTACGGCGAGCAGAAGGCGAAGATCTTCGTCGCGATCCTCGGCAAGCAGTACGGGGTCACCCCGGACGGCTGGCGGGAGGCCGCCGGGGACTACGGCGCCGACGGCACCCGGCTCTCCGCGGCCGACGTCGTCGACTCCCGGACCCTGCTCGAGGTGCGCGACACGAAGAAAGCGATCAAGGCCGCGGCGCGCGAGAAGAAGGCCGCTGCGGCGAAGTGATCCGCCGGCAGGGCTAGCATCACGGGCGTGCACAAGGTTCCGGAGGCGCTCGCCGGCGCACGCGTGATCGACCCGGACCAGGTCTGCGACGCCGTCGCGGTGCTCGCCGACGCCACCAAGGTGGCCGAGGTCGCGACCGTCCTGGACGTCCTGGGCGAGGTCAACCGCCTGTCGCTGCTGCTCGCGCTGCAGCATGCCGGGGACCTCTGCGTCTCCGACCTCGCCGTCGCCGTCGGGATGAGCGACTCGGCCGTCTCGCACGCGCTCCGCCTGCTGCGCGCGCACGGCATGGTCACCGCCCACCGCGAGGGGCGGCTGGTCCGCTACCGGCTGACCGACGGGCTCGCCCGCCGCGTGCTGGAGATCGTGTCGGCGGTCGCCGTCGCCCCGGGCGCGCTGCATGCGCACGGCGCCGACGACGGGGATGCGTCGTGACGCCCGCGATGATCGAGCAGGTCCGCCCGCCGGTCCCGGCGGAGAAGCTCGACCACGAGATCGCCCGGCTGCTCGGCGCCCTCCAGTCGGTCTACGATGACGGCTGGTACCCCGAGCTCGAGGTCGTGCGCCCCTGGTCGACGCACAACCCGCGCATCTCCGGGGAGTTCGCCCGCCCGTGCGCGATCCGCCGCTACCTGCACCGGGAGCTGCGCGGTCTGCTCGCCGCCGGGGCCACCGTCACCGCTCGCGCGGCCCGCCCGGCCCGGGCGTTCACCGACCCGGAGTTCTTCGCCGCGCTCGACGAGGACCGCTTCGACCTGCGGGTCAAGAAGCTGTTCCTGTTCGGTCCGGAGCGCATGGCGCTCTCGCTGGACCGCCTCTCGCACTACACCGGCACCCCCGCCGAGTCCTTCCAGCGGCACGTGCTGTTCACCAACTACGCGATGCACGTCGAGTCGTTCCTGGAGCGCTTCCCCGACGCCGAGCGGCCCGACCGCGCCGGCGTCCAGATGCCCGCCTACCACCACGCGGGCGCCGACGGCGACGGCGTGACCCTGGTGAACATCGGCGTGGGCCCGGCCAACGCCAAGACCGTCACCGACCACCTCGCCGTGCTCCGCCCGGACACCATGATCATGATCGGGCACTGCGGAGGCCTGCGGAACCGCCAGGAGCTGGGCGACTTCGTGCTGGCCACCGCCTACCAGCGGGCCGACCACGTGCTCGACGAGGTGCTCCCGGCCGACGTGCCGGTCATCCCGAGCATCCGGCTCAACGGCTACCTGATGGATGCGCTCGGCGCGGCCGAGGCGACCTGGCGGCCGGGGGTCGTGCACACCACCGACAACCGCAACTGGGAGTTCAACCAGGCCGCGACGCTGCACCGGATGCGGCTGGCCCGCGCCGTGGCGGTGGACATGGAGTCCGCGACGATCGCCGCCAACGGGTTCCGCTACCGGATCCCGAACGCGACCCTGCTGTGCGTGTCGGACAAGCCGCTGCACGCCGAGCCCAAGCTGGCCGGCGGCGCGCGGGCGTTCTACGAGGCGAGCAAGCGCAAGCACCTCGGGATCGCACTGGACGCGCTGGACCGGGTCCGCGACGAGCACCCCGACGGCCTGCCCGGCTCCGAGGTCCGCTCCGCCGACGAGCCGCTGCTCGGCAACGGGCCCGACGGCGCCTGACCGGCGGCCCGGGCACGGCGGGGGTCAGAGCGGCCGCGTGTACCCGGCCCGGTCGGGCTCGTAGCCCAGCCGCGCCAGGAACCGGTGCGGCCCGTCCCCGGCGGTGTCCCCGG
>NZ_WWFY01000447.1:0-9036 GCF_009864975.1 Pseudonocardia sp. SID8383 | reverse complement strand
GGCGCCGCGGGTGGTCTCGGCGCCGCGCTGCTCGCCCTCGGCGCGCGCGTCGAGTCCGGAGCCGGACTGGTCCGCGACCTGGTCGGCCTCGACGCCGAGCTGGACGCCGCCGACCTGGCCGTCACGGGGGAGGGCAGCTTCGACTGGCAGTCGCTGCGCGGGAAGCTGATCACCGCCGTCGCGCGGGGTGCGGCCGACCGCGGGACGCCGTGCGTGGTGCTGGCCGGTCAGGTCAGTGTGGGCCGCCGGGAGGCCGCGGCGGCCGGGGTCGACGCGGCGTTCGGGGTGGCGGAGGAGTTCGGCCTGGAGGCCTCGATGGCGGACCCGGCCGGGACACTCGCCGACCTGGCGGAGCGTGTCGCACCGCGCTGGAGCCGGTGAGCCCCGTCACCCGTCCGTCGGCGATTCGCACGGTCTCCGCACGGATGCGGACCGGCCCGACGTCGTACTATGGATTCCGACGCCCGGTGGGAACAGGGCGGACCACGCACGTTGTTGGGAGAGTCATGACCGTTGACAACACCTTGGACGCGGGCGCGACCACGGAGCAGACGCACGGCGTGGAGCTGACCGACTCCGCTGCCGTCAAGGCGCGCACCCTGCTCGAGCAGGAGGGCCGCGACGACATGCACCTGCGCATCGCCGTGCAGCCCGGTGGCTGTGCCGGCCTGCGCTACCAGCTCTTCTTCGACGACCGGTCGCTCGACGGTGACCTCTTCCGTGACTTCCACGGTCTCAAGGTCGGCGTCGACCGGATGAGCGCCCCGTACCTGCAGGGCGCCACGATCGACTTCGTCGACACCATCGAGAAGCAGGGCTTCACGATCGACAACCCGAACGCGGGCGGCTCCTGCGCCTGTGGCGACAGCTTCAACTGACGTCGCACAGCAGCACCTCCGAAGGGCCCCGCCGGTGATCTCCGGCGGGGCCCTTCGCCGTGAGTGACGTAGGGTCCCCGGTGTGCCTATTGCCGTGACGGGTTCGATCGCCTCCGACAACCTCATGCATTTCCCGGGGAAGTTCTCCGAGCAGATCCTGGCCGACCAGCTGGACCGGATCTCGGTCAGCTTCCTGGTCGACGACCTGACGGTCCGCCGGGGCGGCGTGGCCGGCAACATCGCCTTCGCGCTCGGTGTGCTCGGCCAGAACCCGGTGCTGATCGGCGCCGTCGGTGCCGACTTCGCCGAGTACAAACAGGTCCTCGACGACCTGGGTGTCGACACCTCCGGGGTGCACACCCACGACGACGTCCACACCGCCCGCTTCGTCTGCACCACCGACGACGACATGCGCCAGATCGCGTCGTTCTACACCGGCGCCATGGCCAAGTCGAAGGAGATCGAGCTCGCCCCGATCGCCGAGCGCGTCGGCGGGTTCGACCTGGTGCTCATCGGTGCCAGCGACCCCGAGGCCATGCTGCGCCACACCGACGAGTGCCGCACCCAGGGCTACCCCTTCCTCGCCGACCCCTCCCAGCAGCTCGCCCGGATGGAGGGCCCCGAGGTCCGCCGCCTCATCGAGGGCGCGACGTACCTGGTCACCAACGACTACGAGTACGAGTTGCTGCTCAAGAAGACCGGCTGGAGCGCAGAGGAGGTCGACGCGAAGGTCGGCACCCGGATCACCACCTTCGGCGAGAAGGGCGCGGTGATCGTGGAGTCCGACGGCACCGAGACCCGCGTCGACGTCGTCGCGCCGACCGAGCAGGTCGACCCGACCGGTGTCGGCGACGCCTGGCGCGCCGGGTTCCTGACCGCCCTCGGCGGCGGCCTGTCGGTCGAGCGCTCGGCGCAGCTGGGAGCGCTCATCGCGACCTACGTGCTGGAGTCCGACGGCCCGCAGGAGTGGACCTGGGACCGCGACGCCGCGCTGACCCGCCTGGCCGACGCGTTCGGCGAGGCCGCGGCCGACGAGCTGCGCGCCGTCCTGCCCGCCTGACCCCCTCCGGACGCCGACGGGCCGGCACCCCTCAGGGGTGCCGGCCCGTCCGTCATGCGGGACCGCTCAGATCTTGACCGGGTAGGTCGGGGTCGGGACCTCCGGCACGATCCGCTTCTCGACGAAGATCCCGTGCCACAGCAGGAAGACCAGCACCGCCCAGATCCGGCGGGAGTGGTCGACCGGGCCCTCGCGGTGCGCGTCGAGCATGCGGTGCACGGCCTGCAGGTCGATCAGGTGCCCGGCACCGGAGTTCTGCAGGATGTCGCGCGCCCAGGCGTACATCTCGTCGCGCAGCCAGTGCCGGATCGGCACCGGGAAGCCGAGCTTCGGCCGGTTGAGCACGTGCGGCGGGATGATGCCCTCGCAGGCCCGGCGCAGCGCGTACTTCGTGGTGCCGTTCGAGCCGTGGGTGATCTTCTGCGACTGCGGCAGCGACGAAGCGATGTCGAAGACCTCGGGGTCGAGGAACGGCACCCGCAGCTCCAGCGAGTGCGCCATCGTCATCTTGTCGGCCTTGACCAGGATGTCGCCGCGCAGCCAGGTGAACAGGTCCACGTGCTGCATCCGGGCGACCGGGTCCCAGTCGTGGCTGGCGAAGTAGTGCGGCGCCGTCACGTCCTGGTGCGACACCCGCGGGTCGTAGCCGCGCAGGACCTCGTGCAGCTGGTCGTCGCGGAAGATGCGGGCGTTGCCGTAGTAGCGCTGCTCCATCGACAGCGACCCGCGGCGCAGCAGGTCCTTGCCCCGCATGCCCTCGGGCATCTTGCGCGACGCCCGGCGCATGAGCGGCTTGAGCGTGCCGGGGACCTTCTCGAACGGCGACAGCGACAGCGGCTCGCGGTAGATCGAGTAGCCGCCGAACAGCTCGTCGGCGCCCTCGCCGGACAGCACGACCTTGACGTGCTGGCGGGCCTCGCGGGCGATGAACCACAACGGGACCAGCGCCGGGTCGGCGACCGGGTCGTCGAGGTACCAGATGATGAGCGGCAGGGCCTCCATCATCTCGTCCGGCTTGACGGTGCGGACCACGTGCCGCACGCCGATCGCGGCGGCGGACTCTGCGGCCACGTCGACCTCGGAGTAGCCCTCGCGCTCGAACCCGGTGGTGAAGGTGATCAGGTTCGGGTTGTGCTCCTTGGCGAGCGCCGCGATCGCGGTGGAGTCGATCCCGCCGGACAGGAACGCACCGACGGTGACGTCGGCCCGCATGTGCTTGGCGACCGAGTCGCGCAGCACGTCGGCGATCTCGCCGTGCACGATCGCCTCCGCCTCGGCGCTGGCCGGGGCGTGGCTGGGCAGCGAGATGAACTTCGGCGCGAAGTAGCGCTGGTGCAGCGGTTCCTCGCCGGGGCGCACGGTGACGTGCGTGCCGGACTCGACGCGCGAGATCATCCGGTGCAGCGACATCGGCTCGGGCACGTACTGCAGGGTCAGGTAGTGCTGCAGCGCGGCCGGCTCCAGGTCCAGCCCGATCTCCAGCTCACCGGCCAGGGACAGCAGCGACTTCTTCTCGCTGGCGAACGCGGTGCCGACCGGGGTGGTGGCCAGGAACAGCGGCTTGATGCCGAACGGGTCGCGGGCCAGGAACAGCTCGCGCTCCACGACGTCCCAGATGGCGAAGGCGAACATGCCGCGCAGGCGCTGCACGGCGTCGGGGCCCCAGTAGTGGAACGCCGCGACGATGACCTCGCCGTCGCCGTCGGTGGCGAACGCCGCGTCGTAGGTCTCGATCAGCTCCTCGCGGAGCTCGAGGTAGTTGTAGATCTCGCCGTTGAAGACGATGGTGTAGCGGGTGTCCTCGCCCGGCACCGGCCCCCAGTGCAGGGGCTGGTGGGAATGGTCCACGTCGATGATCGACAACCGGTTGAACCCGAGGACGAGGTCGTGGTCGTTCCACGTCTCGCTCTCGTCGGGTCCCCGATGCCGCGCACAGCGCAGCCCGTCGGCGATCGGGTCGACCCGGGTCGCGGCGTCCGCCCCGGCGGTCAGCAATCCCAGCAGTCCGCACACACCGATCAGTATGCCGAGTCAGCCGGACGGGTCTCGCGCGCCCCGGTGCGAAACGGTCTTCCCGCTGCGAGACTGCCTGTTTCCCCTGCGGCGGTGACGACGTTCACGCCCTGTCCGGGAACCCCCGGGGGGCGCGGCCCGACCGGGGTTCGTCTAGGCTCTACGCGAGGTCGAAGACGGTGCTCCATACGGGTGGCACATGATCCCCTTCGACCGCGGTGTCGTGACGGCGGAGCAAGGAAGAACGTGCTGGCAGTGCGGCGTACGCAGGAGACGACAGGAAGGCGGCGTGCAGTGGCCCGAACCGAAGGCCGCTCCCGGATCGCCCGGGCGGCGAAGGTGGCCGTGGTCGGCCTGCTGGCGACTCCGGCTCTGGCCGGTTGCTCGGTCCAGGAGGTCATCCGGTTCGGGTGGCCCGAGGGGGTGACCCCCGAAGCCGAGTCGATGCGCAACCTGTGGACCTGGTCCGCGATCGCGGCGCTGGTCGTCGGTGTCATCACCTGGGGCGCCATGTTCTGGGCGATGATCCTGCACCGGAAGCGCAAGGACGACGACGGCTCGCTGCCGCGCCAGACGCAGTACAACCTGCCGGTCGAGCTCGTCTTCACGGCGATCCCCACCGTCATCGTGGCCGTGCTCTTCGGCTTCACGGTGAACGTGCAGAACTACATCGACAAGGAGAACCCGACCGCGGGTGGCCCGGCCGACCTGCGGGTCGACATCGTCGGGTTCCAGTGGAACTGGGAGTTCTCCTACCCCGACGAGGCCGGCCAGGGCGGACGCCCGGTGAGCACGCTGGGGACGAGCGACACGATCCCGATCATGGTCCTTCCGACCGACCGGTCGATCCAGTTCACGCAGCGCTCGCCCGACGTGATCCACTCGTTCTACGTGCCGGAGTTCCTCTTCAAGCGCGACGTCTTCCCGTTCCCGGAGCGGAACGAGCAGGACAACAGCTACATCATCGACCGGATCGACCGTGAGGGCGCGTTCGTCGGTCGTTGCGCCGAGCTGTGCGGCACGTACCACTCCCAAATGAACTTCGAGGTGCGTGCCCTGGAGCCCGCGCTGTTCGACCGGTACATCCAGCTCCGCAAGGAGACCAACCCGCAGACCGGGCAGGCCTACTCGACCGGCGAGGCGCTGCAGGCGCTGAACTGCGGCGAGTGGTGCGCGCCGGAGGCGATCAGCACGCAGCCGTTCTCGACCGACCGCGGCCAGCTGGCCGCGCAGGTCACGGGCTGAGGGAGGACGCGCACCCCATGAAGATCGAGTCCCGGCTCTTCGAGATCGTCACCGGCTTCTTCATCCTGGCCGCGCTGGCGTACATGTTCATCGCCGGTGAGGTCGTCGGCGTGACCGCGCTGTGGCTGACCGCGGGTCTGTCGCTGATCGTCGGCACGTACTTCCGGTTCGTCTCCCGCCGCCTCGAGGAGCGCCCCGAGGACAACCCCGAGGCCGAGGTGTCCGACGGTGCCGGCGAGGTGGGCTTCTTCTCCGCCGGCAGCTACTGGCCGCTGGGTCTGGCCGCCGCGGCCGCCTTCGCCGCCCTGGGTGTGGCCTTCTGGTACGCCTGGATGATCGTCATCGGCATGACGCTGGTGCTGATCGCCGTCGGCGGCCTGGTGTTCGAGTACCACCGGGGCCCCGCCGCCCACTGATCGACCGCAGCACACGACGGCCCCGCCCGGGATCCCCGGGCGGGGCCGTTTCGTCGTCCCGGCTGCTGCCTCTCACGTCCGCGGCCCTCCGGGCCTGCCCCCAGGGGAACTCTCGTGGCTTAGAGCGCTACGAGAGTTCCCCTGGGGGCACCTCCGGGGCCGCCCCGCGGCTCAGGCGGCGTCGTCGAGGTGGACGACGTCGGGACGGGGCTGGGCGAGAGCGCGGGCGTGACATCGACGTAGCTCGTCGACGATCTCGGCCGGTCGTCGTCGCAGGTCGGACGGCAGCGTCTGGACCACGACGACACCGTGCCTGCTGAGCGCGGCCCGCCTGCGCACGGTGCGGGCGTAGTCCTCCGGGGAGAGGTGGAACTCGATCGAGTCGATCTCCCAGGCGAGACCCGCCTCCGGCCACCAGAAGTCGACGACGGCGATCAGGACGCCACGCCGGTCGGTCAGCCGGACGTTGGACCGCGGCACCGGCAGACCGCTGCGGAGAACCAGCTTCCGCGCCCTGGCCTCGGCCACGGAGCGCACTCCCGCGGTCATCTCGCCGAGGACCGCCCGGGGCAGGGCGACTCCCCGGCTGCTGCAGACAGCCAGCTCCTCCCGGAGCTCGTCGATCGTGCCGTGCCCGTGTTGCAGGAGATCGGCGAACAGGTCCCGGACGAAGTCGCGATCGCGGGAGCACCGAGCCGCGTCGACCGCAGCGCGGACCACCGGTGCGACCGGGTGCCGGCGTGCCCCCGGGACCGGCAGACGCCGCGTCCGTTCCGTCCGCACCACCGACCACCTCCCTCGACGACGGTCGTGCGGGACGAGCACGTGCACCGGACCGTGGGGCGACGGCGCGGTGCGCACCCCGTGCAGGTGCAAGGCGTCGAGCCCGGTCAGCATCGCGTCCGGCCCAGCGACGATCAGCGCTGCCCGCTGCCGGTCGTCACGGACCACGGAGCCGTTGGACAGCTTGACGACCCCGGGACAGAGACTGCGCCACGGCCCGCCCGGCCGGCAGCGGCGGGCGATCGTCCGGCGGTCCAGGCCCAGCCTCTCGAGCTCACGGACCGGGACGACGGGCTCGCGGAGCTCGGACAGGACCTCAGCGGGTGAGGGAGCGCTGCGTCGGGGCACCCGACCAGCGTGCCCCCGTCCGGCCCCGCAACCGGGACGACTTCCTCCCCTGTGGACAACCATCCTCGCGCCGCTCCCGCCCGGAGCTGCCCCGAGTGTCACTTTCGTGGCTTAGAGCGCTACGAGAGTGACCCTGGGAGCTACCCGGAGGGCGGGGGCGGTGTGGTGCGGGGGCGGTGTGGGGCGCGGGGTGCGGTCAGCCCCGGGCGGCGCGGCCGAGCGCGTCGCGGGCGATGATGACCTGCTGGATCTGGCTGGTGCCCTCGTAGATCCGGAAGAGCCGGGCGTCGCGGTAGAACCGCTCGACGGCGACGCCGCGCATGTAGCCCGCCCCGCCGTGCACCTGCACCGCGCGGTCGGCGACCCGGCCCACCATCTCCGAGCAGAAGTACTTCGCGGCAGCGGGCCCGGAGACCATGTCGGTGCCGTCGTCGAAGCTGCGGGCGGCGTCGAGGACCAGGCCGCGGCCCGCGCGGGCGTCGGTCACCGAGTCCGCGACCAGGCCCTGGACCAGCTGGAACCGGGCGATCGGCTTGCCACCCTGCTCGCGGGTGCGGGCGAACTCGACGGTCTCGTGGACCAGCCGGTCGGCCATCCCGACGCAGACCGCGCCGATGTGCAGCCGGCCGTGGGCGAGGCACTTCGCGGCGACGAGGAAGCCCTTGTCGATGCCCTCCTCGCCGCCGACGACGTTCTCGAACGGGACGCGGACGTCGTCGAGGTACACGTCGGCGGTCCAGGCGCCGAACTGGCCCATCTTGTGGTCCTTCGGCCCGACCGAGAGGCCGGGGGTGCCCTTCGGGACGAGGAAGGTGGAGATGCCGCGGTTGCCGGGGGCGTCCGGGTCGGTCCGCGCGAACACCATGATCACGTCGGCGACGGGGGAGTTGGTGATGTAGCGCTTGGAGCCGTTGAGGACCCAGCCGTCGCCGTCGCGGACGGCCCGGGTGGTGAGCGAGGAGGGGTCGGAGCCCGCGTCGGCCTCCGTCAGCCCGAACGAGGCGGTGACCTCGCCGGAGGCGAGCCGGGGCAGCCACTGCTTCTTCTGCTCCTCGGTGCCGCCCTCCAGCAGCACGTGCCCGGCGATGCCGTTGTTGGTGCCGAACAGCGAGCGCAGCGCGGGGGTCGTCCAGCCGAGCTCGAACGCGAGGCGGACCTCCTGCGAGGCGGTCAGGCCGAGGCCGCCGTACTGCTCGGGGATGGTGAAGCCGTAGAGGCCCATCTCCTTGCACTGGGCGACGATGCGCTCGGGGACGGCGTCCTCGGCGTCGATCCGCTCCTCCTGCGGCACCACCTCGGTGCGGATGAAGTCACGGACGGAGTCCAGGACGTCGGTGAGGTCGGCGGGGTCCACGGGCACACCTTCTCGCGTCGTCGCGTCTGTTACCGAGGGGTAGCTCACCATGTCGCCCCCGTCCCACGCGACCCCGGCGGGGTGTTCGTCACCGCCTATCCTCGGGGTGCACCCGTGCCGCGCCGAGCAGGAGGACCGCATGTCCGAGGAGCCGGCCGACCGCGACCTCGCCACCCGCCCCCGCCCCGCCCCCGACGAGCCGGGCGGCAGCCACCTGGACCCGCACCTCGTCCGCGCGCTGGAGGGCTGGGGCAACGGCGCGTTGCGCGAGTACCTGCTGCGCGACGGCGGCCTGCACCTGCCGCACCCGCCGGGCTGGCCGTCGTCGTGGCCGGGGCGCACCCGGCTGGGCGCCCAGATGGCCTACCTGCTGACCGGGCTGCCGCTGGCGGTCGTCAGCGGGGTCGTGGTCCTGGTCGGGCTGGTGCTGGGCGCGGGGACGTTCGTGATCTGGATCGGGCTGCCGATCACCGTCGGGCTGCTGGCCGCGGCGCGCGGGTTCGCCGAGCTGGAGCGCCGGGCCACCGAGGCCGCGACCGGTGGCCCGCTCCCGCCGCACCACTACCGGCCCAACCGCGGGCGCTCGCTGATGGGGCGGCTGTTCCGGGCCCTGGCCGACCCGCAGAGCTGGCGCGACGTCGCGCACGCCGTCACCGCGCTGCCGGTGCGGACGGTGACCGCGGCGATCGCGCTGGTGTGGTCGGTCACCGGCCTGGGCGGGCTGTTCTACGTGTTCTGGCAGTGGTCGCTGCCGCGAGGGCCGAACAACTGGACCCTGTTCGGCTCGATCACGGGCATCGACTCCACCCTCGGCGACGTCGCGCTCAACACCGGGCTCGGCGTCCTGCTGCTGATGACCCTTCCGACCGTCGTGCGCTGGCTGACCGACGTGCGCGCCCTGCTCGCCCGCGGCCTGCTCACCAACCAGACCGCCGCGCT